>CALFEP010000093.1 GCA_937950125.1 uncultured Bacteroidota bacterium | reverse complement strand
TATTAGTAAAAAAAGAGAACTTCTTCATCAAAATTCCAGAAAAGATACCTGTATCAGTAAGTAAAATTAATGGTATTACAAACGCAAAGCTTGAGGAGTTTGGAAGAAGTCCAAATACTGTTTTCGGTTCTTTTATTAATGATTTGAAGGTTTGTGATGTGTTAATATCACACAACCTTGATTTTGACGCAAAAGTACTTGAGGTAGACCTACTGCGAAATAATTTCCCTTTTCAATTACAGAAGAAAAAAATGATTTGTACCATGCTCTCCGGTAAGAATTATTTTTTTTCTCAACCATTAATGCAATCGAAATATCCAAAGCTGACAGAATTATTCGGAAAGCTATATTTTAATAGGATTGACATTTCGATTGATGAGGCACATGATGCTTTTGCAGATACACTTATTGCTGCCAAATGTTTCATAAAACTATTTGAAATTGACAAGCAAGGTGTAAAAATATTAAAGAATTATAGGCTTAATAGTGACTTTTATCAGATTGGTTGAGGCTTTTGTCTTTGTTCATTCCAAAGTTTCTTTTTAACTTCACTTCCAAAATTCAGCATTGACATGGAATGACAGCTCCGCACTTGACACATAGAAAGATATTTTTCACCAATAGCACTGATTCTTAATAATCCAGCTTTGGTTAATCGTTTCAAGTTTTAGGGAAATTTTATTGTTTAAATGGAAAAATCAGGATTTGGAGGTATATAGTGAATTTTTATCAGCAAATTGAATTTTGGTCCATTTACGGAAATTAAAATCATGGAAAAGCCGGATTAGAATTTAAAGGCTTGCTGGTGTATGTTCTGTGCATGGTTCGAATCCATTAAAACCCATTTAATAAAAAAGCGTTACAATTAAAAAATTTGTAACCCCTTTTTCGTTTGATACATAATAATGAAAAATTCAATAAAAAAATGAACATCGAAAAACTTGAAACAGAGCGCCTTTACATTCGACGACTTACTTTGGATGATACCGAAAACTGGATGGAATTCATACAAGGTGAAGGCTCGCTCGACTATTTCAACTTTGTGAAACCTGACCGGGAATCGTGCGAATGGTGGATCAAAAGGCAGTTGAAACGCTACGAGGACGATGGTTTTGGCCTGATGGCACTTATTGTGAAAGAAAATGACGAAATGGCCGGCCAGTGTGGCCTGCTCAAACAAGAACTTGAAGGAAAAACAGAAATTGAAATCGGCTACAGCCTTATTCCTCGATTCAGGGGATTTGGCTTTGCTACCGAGGCTGCCATCGCTTTTCGTAACCTGGCCTTCGCAAATCATCTCTGCGAAAGCATCATTTCCATTATTCATGTTGATAATATTGCCTCGCAAAAAGTAGCCGAAAAAAATGGCATGACCCGCGATTTCATCACCAAAAACTATGGGCTTACCAAAGACATCCCTCACATCGTTTACCGGATTGTAAAAAAAAACTGGCATGATCAACATTAAAATATCCTTTCATGCAATTTTTCAATATCTTGCAGCCCTCAAATTAAAAATGGTTTTATGGAAAATTCAGCATTCCCCCTCAACCCGGTCATCCCATCCGAACGAATTGTTTCTATCGATCTGCTCAGGGGCATAGCTGTCCTGGGCATTCTCATCATGAACATCCAGAGCTTTTCGATGATTGGTGCGGCTTATGTCAACCCAACTGCCTACGGCGATTTAACAGGAATCAATAAATGGGTATGGATTTTCACACACATACTGGCAAGCGAAAAGTTTATGAGCATTTTTTCGATCTTATTTGGCGCCGGAGTGTGTTGTTTACCTCAAAAGCCATCGAAAAAGGACAAAAAGCCGGACCCCTGCATTACAGAAGGATGATGTGGCTTTTCGTCTTTGGTATGATTCACGCCTATTTTATCTGGTACGGCGACATTCTGGTGGCTTACAGCCTTTGTGGAATGTTGGTTTTTGCCTTTAGAAACCAGTCAGCACAATCGCTACTCTTTGCCTCAGCAGGATTTTTCATCATTCCGATGTTGTTGTACACCCTGTCGGGATTGTCGATTCCGATGTGGCCGGAAGAATCGTACAACAACAGCCTTCAGGGCTGGCTGCCCGATGCAGGTAAAGTTCAGGAAGAAATTGAAAACATGCGTGGAAGTTGGTTGAAACAAATGGGCACGCGAGTTCCTGCATCGCTGATGATGCAAACCTTTCTTTTCTTTCTGATGGTTTTCTGGAGAGTAACCTCGATGATGCTATTGGGCATGGCTCTTTTCAAACTGGGAATTCTGACAGCACAAAAAACAAGGTCATTTTATTGGAAAATGGCGCTAATTGGACTGATTGCCGGCTTTGTACTGGCAATATGGGGAGTCGTCGAAAATTTTGCAGTTAACTGGAAAATGGACTTTTCGCTGTTTATAGGATCGTTGTTTAATTACGCCGGAAGTGTTGGCGTTGCCCTGGGGTACATTGCCCTGGTAATGCTGCTAAGCAATGCGAAAACTGGTCAGAAAATAAAAATTGTTTTTGCTTCTGTAGGAAAAATGGCATTCTCAAACTACATCCTGATGTCGCTTTTGGGCATGTATCTGTTTTATGGAAACGGTTTTGGGCTTTACGGACAGGTGGAAAGAGCAACACAACTTTTGTTTGTGTTGGGTATTTGGATAATTCTTCTGGTCATATCGCCAATATGGCTGAAAAAATTCCGGTTTGGACCACTTGAATGGCTTTGGAGAGGGCTTACTTATTGGCATTTTCCCGAAATAAAAAAAAAGATGTCCTGACATGAAAATTTCGGCATTGCCTCGAAAGAAATCGTTTACCAAATGCTGACTGATTTGAAATTAAATTCAGGCAGTGAATTTGCAAAAGGAGCTATGACAAAGGTTTCTGATGGTTTTTGTACCAAAAAAAGTACTTTTGCTTTTTGAAATTAGATTATCCGCTCTATGAAGATTTTTTTTGTTAGCAGCATTTTTGCTATCACAGTATTATTTACTGCAAATACAGTTACCCCCCAGTCAAACAGGTTTACTGATGAAAATAGTTCAGAATCAGCAGCTGTTAAAAGTATGCCATTTCTTTCGCAGCAGGATTCGCTTCACCAGCTGAACATACCCCGGCTGACCCTTCCAAAGGATTATTATAACCAGCCTTTGCCTGAATGTGTTGACAATTCGCAACAGCCTTTTTTCAGGCCGATATTAAACCAAACCGGCGTTGAATGCAGCCAGGTAATGGGTATTGCTTACACTTTTACTTACGAAATAAACCGATTGCGAAATCTTCCTTCCGACATTCCAGAAAACCAATATCCCACGCATTTTGCGTTCAACTGGGGGAATCAGGGGGTTGGTGCAGCCTGCTCGTTTTTCGACAGCTGGGACATCATGCGTGCCGTTGGAACGCCCACCATCAGCGAATATGGAGGAACGGCTACCTTTGGCGGCGAAAGACGCTGGATTAATGGTTACGACCTTTATTATTCAGCCATGAAAAACAGGATTTGGGAGTATTATTCCATTTCACTGAAGGACGAAGAAGGACTTTTAATCCTGAAGCACTGGATAAACGATCATTTGGATGGCTCCGAAACAGGTGGCATAGCTTCCATTTATTGTGCATATTCAACACTCAATGACCAATTGCCGGCAGGCACACCTGAAGCCGGAAAATTTGTCATTCCCGAACTCGAAAACCCATCGAATCACGCTGTCTGCATTGTAGGCTATCACGATTCAATCCGGTGGGATTATAACAACGACGGGCAGTTTACCAACCATCTCGACATAAACAACGATGGTGTTGTCGATTTTAAAGACTGGGAAATTGGGGGTGTAAAAATTGCCAACAGCTACCCCTTAACCTGGGGCGATTTTGGGTTTGCATACCTTACCTACAATGCCCTGTGCAGAAAAATGGCAGAAAACGGTGTTTGGAACCAGTGCGCAAACGTGGTTTCGGCAAAAGCAAACACCGATCCGAAAATTACGTATAAAATAACCCTTACACACGACAAACGCAGCAACATAAAGGTGATGGCCGGAATTTCATCACAACCAGGCGCCACCGAACCTGAACACATACTTGGTTTTCCGGTTTTCAATTACCAGGGTGGTCCTTTCTACATGCAGGGGGGCACTTCGGAAGAGGACAAGACCCTTGAATTTGGCCTGGATGTTACACCCTTGCTCGGTTTTACGGAACCCGGAGCCCTGGCAACATTTTTTTTGATGATTGATGAAGACGACCCAGGAAATTCAAGTACCGGAATCGTGAACAGCTGGTCGCTGATGGATTATACCAACGGATTGACAGAAATTCCCAATAGCCAGCCCAACTTACCGATGGTTGAAAACGGAATGACAGTACTTGCGCTTGAAGCAGCCATTGGATTTGTTCCTCCGCTGGTGGCTGACGAAACCCTCCCCCCGGCCACAGTTTACGAACCATATGAACATCAGATGACTGGCGTTCAGGGTACTGAACCCTATCGCTGGTGGCTGAACCAGATCTATGAATATTCATATTCAACCCATGATTTTCCTGAAATTACCGCCGAAGAACTTTTTCCAAATGAAACCAACAGCGGTTATGCTATCAAACAAATTGACTTTGATTTTCCCTTTTTCGGAAGTACTTACAACACTTTTTACATCCATACCGATGGCTACCTGATGTTTGAGGAAAACGAAATGCCCTGGATTTTTGTGATTGACGACCTGAATCTGATGAAAAACCTTCGATGCATTGCTCCCTACATGGCTAAAATTCTGACTGCCGAAGGTGGAAATATGTGGTACGAAGGCGATGCCGGAAAAGCAACCTTTCGCTGGAAGGCAATCGAAAACGGAACCGGAAATGAGGTAAACTTTGCCGTTTCACTCTATCCTTCAGGCAAGCTGGAATTTTTTTACGGGGATATTGATTTCGCCCCTTGGAACAAGTGGTATGCGGGTATATCGAACGGAGACGGCTACAATGCCCTGGTGCTTGACATTTCGAACAACTTAAACCTTGACCCTAACCTTATGGCCATCCTTGAACCACAGTTTGATTACACCGGTATGAGCCTTTCGCGCGAGGGTTTTTTTCAGGGGACGCCATCTGAAATGTACGACCAGGCTCCGGTAAGCTTCTATCTTCAGGATTCCGATGGATTGTGCAGCATAAAAACCCTACCCTTCACCACTGACAAAACAAACAACATCGTGATTTCAAAGGTAGAAGTTGCAGCAGGCAACGATTCAATTATTGAATTTGATGAAAACGTTAGCCTGACAGTTGAGCTTAAAAACATGACCAATGATACAATTCATGCCGAATTGATGAACATTGCCCTGACAAGCGGTTTTATTAGCCTTACCGACAGCACACTTGGCCTTACACCCTTCAATCCCGGTGAAGCAAAAACATTTCCTGATGCTTTTGGTTTTAGTGTGGCTGCAAATGTGCCCGATAATTATCCTCTCGATTTTACAACAAAAGTTGTAACCGCAACTGAAAATTACGACAGTCACATATGCCTCGAAGCATTTAGTCCGGTGCTTTCCGTTGCCGGATATTCGCTGATGGACGGCAACAACAACTACCCCGAACCCGGTGATGAAATTACACTTTCGGTCCATGTTAAAAACGATGGTGGCGCCAGGGCTGACGGTATATTTGTATCGCTACAGGGTTCAAATCCCGGGGTACAAATCATCCATGGCGAAACCAGCATTACCACAATTGCCGGTTACCAGGTGCAGGATGCAATTTTTACTTTCGTTATCGACAGCCTTGCTCAGGAGGCTTTTACAATTCTGTTTAATGTTGAAATACAGGCTGGTTCAGCATTTTCGGCAGAGAAAATTATAGTCATTGATGTTGGAAAACTGCTGGAAAATGCCGAAACCGGAACATTTAAACGGCTCAACTGGCAATTTTCGGGAGAAGCGCCCTGGCAGATTGAAACCGGAAGCCCTTTTGAAGGAGCATTTTGTTTCAGGTCGGGAGCTATCGATCATAACCGTTTCAGCGAAATGCATGTTACGCTGAATGTAGTTTCTGATGGCGAAATCCGTTTTTTCAGCAGGGTTTCGAGCCAGCAGGATGCCGATTATCTTTACTTTGCAATCGACGGAATCACGACGGGTTTATGGTCGGGGGAAGCTGGCTGGGCCGACCACGTTTTTCCTGTAAAGGCTGGCCAAAAGACTTTTTCGTGGAAATATGCAAAAGATTTTACAATTGCCGGGGGCGACGATTGTGCCTGGCTCGATTACATTGTTTTTCCGCCCTGCACCGAGGAAAAGCCTGCCGTTACCGCCGGTGCTGATATCGATGTTTGCACTGGTCAGTCGGCGCAGCCAGCAGCAAATGTTTTTATGGCTGAACCCATAATATGGACAACCAACGGCGATGGAACCTTCAGTTCGACAAGCTCACAATCCACAGTTTACACACCCGGCGGACAGGATATGACAAATGGGTCGGCAGAACTCACTTTTGAAGCACTGTGCCCGGCCGGCGACACCCTTGCTGATAACCTTACTGTATTCATTCACCATTTGCCCTTCGTTTTTGCCGGGAACGACACAGCTATCTGTGTGAGTCAAAAAAACATCCCTCTTTCGGGGATTGTACAGGACGTAAGTTTTGTTTTATGGATTTCCACCGGCGACGGCTATTTTGAAAATCCAGATGCCACAGCAACCCAATATTTTCCGGGTCAGGACGACATCATGCGTGGGAATGCATTGCTAACCCTGGTTGGTTTTCCCATCTCGCCCTGCGAAACAGGGATGAACCATTCCATGCTCGTAACGCTGCTGCCTTTGCCAACAGTAACTTTTGACACCATAGCCACCATTTGCAACACTGCCCAGCCTTTCAAGCTCACCCAAGGCCAGCCCGCCGGAGGTGTGTATTCCGGACCTTCGGTGACCGAAGGCTGGTTTCATCCAGGCCAGGCCGGGGTTGGAAACCATCTGGTATCTTACGTTTACACCAACAGCTCAGGATGCTCTGACACAGCCTTCCGCGAAATAACGGTAACCGACTGCACCGGCATCGAAACCATTCCGGAAAACAATCTGCTTATTTCGCCAAATCCCGGTAAGGGTATTTTTGTCCTCAAAGATTTGCCGGTTTCTGACGAAAAATACCAGTTGAAAATTTTCAATTCGACTGGAAATCAGCTTTTTACAAATACTGTGAAGCCGGATAATCAGCAGTGTGCCCCGATCGACCTTTCACATTATCCCGATGGGGTGTATTGGGTAAAACTTGTAGGCAGTAAAAAAGTCCTTGCCGGAAAAATCGTGATTTGCCGTTAACCGGTTTTTAACCGGAAATCGTTTCTATTGGCCGGATATTTCCACAAAATCTCAGACATCCTGTTTTCCAAAAAAAAAGAATGATCATTCCGAGGCATCATTGCATGAAAAAATTGGAAATCATTATGTTTTGACTTGGCATTTCTCCCTGCATATTGTCGTAAAACTGGCTGTATCTAACCACATCTTCTTTTCAATCGCCAAAACAAGCTTTGCGCCGTTCGGTTGGGTGACCTGCCTTCGTTTTGCTGGTAAGCCCGCCAGCAGGAGTCAAATATTTTACAACTGGGGCTTTTTCGGCAGGTCGTGGGATCTGAGTTGGTGAATTATTCAGGTGTAAAGCTTGACAGTTCACAAAAGAAATTTCTCAGCCCCTGTTTTTATTTGAATTTTTTTTACTTTTATATTTTGGAAAAATTCCATATTTTTTTTTAGCAACAGAAACGCCAAAACATGAAAGCAAAGAAATACCTGACTCCAGCAGATAAAAATAACAGCAAAGATGATTTACCACATCATGACCTTTCATTTATGAATGATGTAAAGGGCAGTGTCTGGATGATTGACCGGAACTATCGCTTACTTTATGCAAACCATGCTTTTCAGGATATTTTTTTCAGCCTTCTCGGAAAGAAACTTGCTGTTGGCGAGTGTGTTTTTGTACCCGGCGCTTCTGAAAAAACCAATGAGCAATGGAAAAGCATCTACGACAGGGTATTGCAAAACGGAGAAACATTTACCAGTGAGATTGAATCCATACTATACCCCGACAAACGGTTTTACGAATTTACCTTCAGTCCGGTGCTGTCAAAAAATAAATCCGTTGAGGGTATATTTGTTATTGGCAGGGATATTAGCGAAGAGAAAAAAAACAAAGAAGCCCTTACAAAAAGCGAACAATACATCAAGTCATTGTTTTCGGCAATTCCCGATTTAATTTTCAGAATTGGCGACGATGGTGTGCTTCTCGATTACAAAGCCGCTCCCGAAGAATTTTTTGCTCTTCCCGATCAGTTCGCTGGCAAACATTTATCTGAAATAATGCCTGAATGGTTAACAAAGCTCACCCTTGAAAGCATTGTAAAAACCATAAAAAGCGGTAAAACGACCATGTATGAATTTGAATTGCCAATACCGCAAAAAGGCAACCAGCATTATGAAAGCAGGCTTGTACCATTTACAAACCGCGAGGTTATTGCCATAGTGCGAAATATTACCGAAACGAAAGAGCATGAACGGAAACTCAGGGAGAGCGAATCCAATGCACGGGCAATCATGGAATCGACAAACGATTTTGTTATTTTGCTTGATAAAAACCATGCTGTCATCGACTCCAACGAAGCACATGCCCGCCGGTTAAACCTTACCCGCAAAGAACTCATCGGAAAAAATATTTTCGATTTTTTGCCAGGCGAAGCAGGCCTGAAAAGAAGAGAACAGATTGAAAAGGTGATAAAAACCAGAAAACCGGCACATTTTGAGGATTTCAGAGAAGGGTTCTGGAATGAAGTGTTGATGAATCCTGTTTTTAATGAAAAAGGGAAAGTTGAAAAAATTGCTGTGTTTGCAAGGGATATCACAGAAAAAAAGCAGGTGTTGCACCTACTGGAACAGCAAAACAAATCGCTGAAAGAAAGCGAAAGGATGCAAAGCACAATGATCAGCAATCTCCCCGGATTTGTTTATCGCTGTGCCAACGACCACAACTGGACAATGATTTTCATCAGCGATGCCTGTAAAGTGATTACCGGATACAGCCCCGATGATTTTCTGAACAACAGCAAGATTGCTTTCAACGATATTGTTCATCCCGATTACCGCCAGATACTCTGGGAAGAGTGGCAGACGATACTGCATGCAAAAAATGTGTTCATCTACGAATACCCGATTATTACTGCCTTTGATGAAATCCGCTGGGTTTACGAACAGGGACGGGGTGTTTATTCCGAAAACGGTGAATTGTTGTTTCTCGAAGGATTTATTGAAGATATTACCGACCGCAAAAGAGCTGAAGCCGCCCAGCAAGAAAGTGAACGCCGGTTTCGCGACATCATCGAAAAGGTGAACATGATTGGCGCATTGATCAACGCAAATGCCCAAATCACTTTTGTAAACGATTACCTGCTAAGACTCACGGGATGGAAACGCGAAGAACTTATTGGGAAAAACTGGTTTGAAGTATTTATCCCGTCAGATGTTAAGGTAAGACGCGATCTTTTCAGCAGCTTTGAAAAAGGAAATGTCCCCGTTTATTATCAGAATGAGATACTTACCCGCGATGGTAAGCATCGCCTTATCGACTGGAGCAACACCCTGTTACAGGATGAAAACGGGAATCCATCAGGGATTGCAGGCCTCGGGGTGGATATTACCGACAGGGCTCTGGCCGAAGAAAAATTAAAGCATTACAAGTCGATAGTTGCAGCCTCCTCGGATATGATGGCCATTATTGATAAAAATTACAGGTTTCTTGCAGTGAACAAAACCTATTCAGAAACTTTTAAACTCGATCCTGAACAAATCACCAGCCGCACAGTTCCCGAATTAGTTGGGAACGAATTGTTTGAACGCGTACTGAAACCTGAAGTGGACAGATGCCTGAAAGGAGAAAACCGCAATTTGCAAACCTGGCTTACTTTTCCGGGTTTCGCCCCAAAATACATGGACATACATTATTACCCCTACGTCAACGACAAAAACGAAATATCAGGATTCGTAGTAAATGCCCGCGACATCACCCAAAACAAAAAAGCCCAGGAAGCGCTTGTTGAAAGCGAAAACCAACTCAGGGAACTTAATCTTACCAAGGACAGGTTTTTTTCGATCATAGCTCACGACCTCAAGAGCCCTTTCAACAGCCTGGTCGGTTTTAGTGAACTTTTGATGGAAGATGCTCCAAATCTCGATGTCAAGGAAATTGAATATTATGCTGCGGTAATCAACAACACCGCCAATCAAACCCTGCTGCTCCTCGATAATCTGCTCAACTGGGCACGAATGCAGCAGGACAGGATGGAATATGTACCTAAAAACCATTTGCTTCACGAAATTGCCGATGAGGTGATCACATTGTTGGCCGAAAGCTACAGGCAAAAAAGCATTTCCCTGACTAACCGTATTCCCGAAAATACAATTGTCCGTTTCGACGAAAACATGATGAAAACCACCCTGCGCAATTTGTTAAGCAATGCCGTAAAGTTTACACGCTCAGGGGGTTCAGTTGAAATCACAACCAAAATTTCAGACAATGAAATCATTATTTCGGTATCTGACACAGGGATTGGAATTAGCCGCGAAAACATAGGGAAACTATTCAACATAGGTTCCGGTTTTACGACCCGGGGCACCCGGAACGAAAAAGGAACCGGTCTTGGGCTTCTGTTGTGTAAGGAATTTGTCGAAAAACACGGTGGCCGCATTTGGGTTGATAGCGAGGAAGCAAAAGGCTCGGTATTTTCTTTTAGTTTACCTTTAAAATGAATACACAAAGCAACATGAATAAAACCGACTTTTATTGTCAGATTGTAAATGAAGCACCTTTTGGGTACGCCCATCTCCAGTTGCTGACCGATAAAGATGGGAAACCCTATGATTACCTGTATCGTGACATAAACAAGGCATTTGAAAAACTTACCGGTCTGAAAAAAGAAAGCCTGATCGGAAATACCCTCCGGCAGATATTTCCACAAATCATGCAAAGCGGCTTCGACTGGATTACCTTTTTAGGCAAAATTGCCCTCGAAGGAGGACAAGATGAAACCGAGCAATATAGTGAACCCTTAAATAAATGGTACCTGGTGCAGGTTTTTACCACCGAAAGGATGTTCGTTTCTGCTATGTTTTTCGATAGTACGGATCGACAGCTTACAAAAGAAAAACTGCATGAAACTGCCATGCGGCTCAGGTTGGCCAACAAAGCTACCAGCGATGTAATTTGGGACTGGAATATTACCAATGACATTCAACAATGGAATGATGCAGGCAGCAAGGTATTTGGATGGACAGATATTGTTGAACATCCGGTAAATGCTGCATGGTGGCTCGACAAAATACATCCTGATGACAGACAAAGAATTCATGATTCATTTTTCTCAGTGCTTAAGAATCCGGCACTCGATCTCTGGCAGGATAATTACAGATTCTTAAAATCAAACGGTGTGTATGCTGACGTGTTCGACCGCGGATTTGTCATTCGTAACCAACAAGGCGAGGCTATTCGCATGGTTGGAGCCATGTTGGACATAACAGAGCGCAAACTTGCGGTCGAGGCCTTGCAGAAAAGCGAAAAAAAGTATCACAAGCTATCAACCCTCCTCCGCCTGATGGCCGACAACATGCCCGATATGCTGTGGGCTAAAAACCTGAACAAAGAGTTTATTTTCGCCAATAAGGCCATTTGCGAGGTGTTGCTGAATGCCAAAGATACCGAGGAACCTTTGGGCAAAACCGATTTGTTTTTTGCTAACCGCGAACGCTCCCTTCATCCTGAAAACAGCCAGTGGCATACCTTTGGTGAAATTTGCCGCGATTCGGACACCATCACCCTTGGCCAGTTAAAACCCATGCAGTTCGATGAGTTTGGCAATGTGAAAGGTAAATTCCTGTTTCTGGACGTTCACAAATCACCACTTTACGACGACAATGGGCAACTTATCGGAATTGTTGGCTCAGCCCGGGATGTCACCGTGGCCAAATCTGCCGAAGATCGGCTCCGGATCTTATCCTTTGCTATGGAACAAAGCCCGGCAAGTGTGTTAATTACAAACACGCAAGGTGAAATTGAATATGTGAACCAAAAGTTTATTGATGTAACCGGATACACGCTGGATGATGCCATAGGAAAAAACCCAAGGATTCTTGGATCGGGTGAACAGCCGGCAGAAATGTATGAGGAGCTCTGGAATACCATTTTAGCAGGAAAGGAATGGAAAGGTGAAATACACAGTAAAAAGAAAAATGGCGAACTGTTTTGGGAGTCAGTCCATATTTCGCCTGTCAAAAATAACAAGGGTGAAATAACCCATTTTCTGGCCATAAAAGAGGATATCACTGACCTGAAACAGCAGGCTGAAAAGTTAAAAGAAAGCGAAACAAAACACCGTCGGCTCATCGCTCAGATGCAGGAAGGACTGATTGTGGATAACCTCGATGGGATGATTCAGATGGTTAATCCCATGTTCTGCAAAATGACAGGCTTCGACGAAAGTGAACTTCTTGGGAAATCAGGATACAACCTGATGCTCAGCCCCGATAATATCCTGAAAATGAAAGAAAGGGATAACGAAAGGCTGAAAAACATCAACGGCGATTATGAGCTGGATATCACGACCAAAAATGGGGAAACCAAAACATTGTGGTTTCATGCCAGCCCGATTGTGGACGAAAATGATATTGTAAGCGGTTCAATGTCAACCATTATTGATATTACCGAAAAAAAACAACTCGAAAAAGAACTCCATCAGCAAACCCTGCTCAGAGACCTGTTGATGGAAATTGCTGCAGGTTTCATCAATATCCCTTTTCACAAGGTTGACGAATCGATTAACGATGCGCTGCGGAAAATGGCCTTGTTTGTAAATGCCGACAGATCGTACACTTTCGATTACGACTGGGAAAACAACATTTGCACAAACACCTACGAATGGTGTGCCGGAGGGATAAGCCAAGAAATTGATAACCTGCAGCAGGTTCCGCTTGATATGATGCAGGATTGGGTT
Source organism: uncultured Bacteroidota bacterium (assembly GCA_937950125.1). GTDB lineage: Bacteria > Bacteroidota > Bacteroidia > Bacteroidales > 4484-276 > CALFEP01. The sequence continues at coordinate 4,268 of CALFEP010000093.1, read as the reverse complement.
GAATGTCACAAAAAAGGTGAAGCCATGTATGTTCCCGATGTTTTTGCCTTGCCCCATGGCGCCGTAAGGGAAATTCTGCAGCCACAGGGCATTAAAAGCGTTTTGGCTGTTCCCATGATGAACGAGGGAAAATGTATTGGATTTGTTGGCTTCGATTCGGTCAGAAATCATCACAATTACTCGGTGGTGGAACAGCAGCTCCTGAAAATATTCGCTCAGTCGCTCGCTAATATCAAAATGCGAAAAGATATGCTTGAACAGATCATTGCCGCTAAAAACAAAGCCGAAGAAAATGAACGAAAACTCCGGGAATCGCAGGCAATAGCAAAACTGGGAAGCTGGGAACTGGATGTAGAAACAGGAATATTTACATTCACCGATAACCTTTTCGAAATACTTCACACCACAGCAGAAGCCATGGGTGGTTATCAAATAACTGCTGAAAACTATGCAAAAACATTTCTTGTGCCCGAAGAAGCAGGATTGGTAGCACTTGAGACTCAAAAAGCCATCGAAACAGGTGATGGTGAATTTTCAAACTATATTGAGCACCAAATCAGGTATTATGACGGAGGAACGGGTTACGTTGGCGTAAGGTATTTTATCATAAAGGATGAGAAGGGTAAAACCATTAAAACATACGGGGTTAATCAGGACATAACAGCCAGAAAAGAAACCGAAAAAGAATTGATTGCGGCCAAGGAAAAAGCCGAGGAAAGCAACCGGCTCAAAACCCATTTTATCAACAATATTTCACACGAAATCCGCACCCCGCTCAATGCAATTATGGGATTTGGCGGTTTAATGATGGACGAGAATCAATCGCAGGAAGAAAAGCTCGAAAATTACCGTATCCTGAACCTCAGCAGCAACCGCCTGCAACAAACCATTACCGACATCATGGATATTTCGGAGTTGAAGGCAGGCACCATCAAATCAAACCCTGACAATGTTGATATTTTGTTATTAATGAAGGATTTAACAGAAAAAACAAAATCCATCTGTTCCAAAAAGAACATTGTTGTGACCCTCGAAATTCCTACGAATTACAAAAATACCCTCCTTTACACCGACAAGGAACTGCTGCAAAAGATTATGATGCATCTTCTTGTCAATGCCGAAAAATTTACCACCGAAGGCAGGATTACCTTAGGTTTTGAAATCAGTAACAAATGGATAACATTTTGTGTAAAAGACACAGGGAAAGGCATTTTGCCCGATAAACTCGAAGTAATTTTCGAGCCGTTTATGCAGGAAGAAACAGCCATTACCCGTGGCCACGAAGGCAGCGGACTTGGGTTATCCATCGCCAGGGGAATTGCCGAACTTATGGGCGGGCGCCTTTGGGCCGAATCACAAAAAAGCCTCGGATCAGCATTTTACTTTACACTACCTCTGCTTACATCAAAACCTGAAGATGGAATAAAAAATATTTTTTATACAAACCAACCAAACTCCGATAATCCGGTTATTCTGGTTGCCGAAGACGATGAAGCCAGCGCCAGGTTGCTGCAGATCGTCCTGCAAAAGTCGGGTTTTGGATTTCTACATGCCTGGAATGGCGCTGAAGCCATCGATTTCTGCAAAAAATATCCTGAAATTGCGCTCGTCATTATGGATGTTAAAATGCCCGTGATAAATGGGCTGGAAGCCACTCAAAACATCAAAACATTTCGACCCGGTTTGCCAATTATTGCACTTACCGCATATACACAAACCGGCGACAGACAAAGAATCATTGAGGCAGGCTGCGACGAATATCTCGCAAAACCAATACGTGTAAATGAATTGAAACAGCTTATTAAAAAAATATTTCTCCAATGAAAAACCCCGGATTCTACAAGCAAATCGTCGATGATGCCCCATTTGGTTTTGCCCATCACGAAATTATTGTTGATAAGGATGGCCAACCCTGTGACTATAGGTTCATTGATGTGAACAAAGCTTTTGAAAAGCTGACTGGCCTAAGTAAAGACACCCTGATTGGTCATACCATCAGGCAGTTGGTCCCCGGAATCGACCAGGACGATTTTGACTGGATAGGCTATTATGGTAAAATTGCCCTTGAGGGCGGCGAAGGTGAACTTGACAGATACAGTCAACCCTTTGGAAAATGGTACAAAGTGCAGGTTTTTTCTACTGAAAAGATGTTTTTTACAACTTTTTTTAATGACATCAGCGCAGAAAAACGGGCAGAGCAGAGCCGGTTAAAAGAAAAACAAATTCTTCAAAACTACCTGGATACCACCGAAACCATCATGGTTTCGCTGGATAATTCGGGCAACATTACCATGCTCAACCGTTATGGTTTGGAACTGCTTGGCTACAGCGCTGAACAGATCATCGGCAAAAACTGGTTTGAAACGGTTTTGCCCCAACCTGAGGGTAAAAATGTGGTACTCCCGGTTTTCAGGCGCATCATCAATGGTGACCTTGAATCGTTAAAAGACTTTGAAAACGATATAATTACAAGCTCAGGTAAGCGGCGAAGCATTGCCTGGAGAAATGGTTACCAGTTTGATGATGCTGGTCATATTTCAGGCACATTAAGCTCAGGAATCGATATTACTGAGCGCCGGAAAATACTTGACGACCTGCGTGCTGAAAAGGAATTTATGGATGCAACGATTGCATCGATGCACGATGGCTTTTCGATCCTCAATCCTGAAGGCATTCACCACGAAGTTAATGCGGCATTGTGCCAGATGACCGGATTTTCGTCTGAAGAATTATTGGGTGTTGGGCCGCCCCACCCCTACTGGCCTCCCGAAAAATATTCGGAAATTATTGAAGCCTTTCAAAGTACGCTCAAGGGCGATTTCTCCGATTTTGAACTCACCTTTATGCGCAGGGATGGAACACGTTTCCCCGTAATCGTAAGTCCATCGTGGATTAAGGATTCACACGGCAATATCACATCCTACCTGGCGAGTGTAAAAGACATTTCCACCCGCAAACAGGCCGAAGAAGCCCTTCGCGAAAGCGAAATACGCTTTTCCACCATTTTTCGCGACAATCCTGCGCCGCTGGCCATTACACGCTTCGACAACAATCAGCTTGCCGATATCAATTTGGCCTGGGAACAGGCCACCGGCTTTACCCGTGATGAAGCCATCGGGAACACACCGGCTGCATTGAATATTTGGGTTAACCCGGATGAGCGAAATCAGATGATCAGCGAAATCCTTACCAAAGGAAAATCAAGGCTGGAAGTACAGGTACGCTGCAAATCGGGCGAAATCCGCGACATGCTGATGTCAGCCGAAAAGATCGTATTAAGCGGGCAGGACTACCTCCTCTCGATGGCGCAGGACATCACTAAACGCCGGAAAGCCGAAAACGCGCTCCTCGTCAGCGAACGCCATGCACATGCGCTGATAGCAGCCATTCCCGATATGATATTCAGAATGAACACCGACGGTGTGTTTTTGGATTACAAGGCCGCAAAGGAAGATTTGTACCTGACACCAGAACTATTTTTAGGTAAAAAAGTTTCAGCGGTTATGCCTGGCTGGTTTGCGCAACTGACCCTGGATTACATTGCAAAAACCTTAACCTCGGGCGAAATCAGCATTTTCGAATATGCTCTGGTACTACACGAAAAAGGCGAAACCCATTTTGAATGCCGGATGGTGCCTTATTCTGGGAACGAGGTATTGGCCATTGTGCGCAACATTTCGGAACGGAAAGAGTTTGAGCGGAAAATCAGGGAAAGTGAAGCCAACGCAAGGGCTGTCATGGAATCGACCAACGACCTGTTTATTTTGCTGGATAATCATGGCGTTGTAATCGATTGCAACGAGGCACATGCCGGCAGGCTGAACATGACCCGGAACGAAATCATTGGCAAAAATGTTTTCGATTACCTGCCTCCTGATATAGCCAATTCGCGCAAAGCGCTGGTTAATAAAGTATTAGAAACCGGTTTGCCAGCAACTGGCGAAGATTACAGGGCTGGTCACTGGAACGAATTTGTGATAAACCCGGTTTATGACCAGGAAAGCAAGGTGGATCGTGTGGCGGTTTTTTCGAGAGATGTCACGGCCAAAAGGCAATTTATTGAGCTGCTTGAAGAAAAAAACAAGACCCTCATGGAAAGCGAGGAACGGTTCCGCAGATTGTTCGAAGACAGCTCATTGGGTATTGCACTGGTAGGTAAGGATTTCCACTTTATCAGGGCAAACCTTGTTTTTTGCAGCATGATGGGGATAAGCCAGGACGACTTAAAGACCCTTACTTTTAAAGATATCACCCATCGTGATAATATC
>CALFEP010000092.1 GCA_937950125.1 uncultured Bacteroidota bacterium | reverse complement strand
GTAAATTCAGCCGATTCGCTAACCCAGCTTACTGTTCCTGTAAGTTTCTGATTTTCTTTTTTGTCTTTGTCAACCAGCACTTCAACCTCCTGCCCGATTTTCACATTTGGCAACTGGTCGCCACTTACATAAACCTTTAATTTCATTTCGCGCAGATCGGCAATTTTGTAAAGCGCCTTCCCGGGAACGGCAATTTCGTGGGCATTCGAAAACTTTGTCAGAACCACCCCGTCCACCGGATTGATTATCACTGCCTTCGCAATGGCCGTATTCACCTGGCCAATTTGCTTTTCGAGTGAAGACATCTCACTTTGAACCGTGGTTTCCTGTGTTTTGATGGTTTCAATCTGCCGGTTGATCACCTCAATCTGCCCGTCGATGTCGTCAACCTGCTTTTGCGTAGCGGCGCCATCGGCAAACATCTTTTTAATCCTGGCCTGATCGCGGAGAATGTTTTCCTTTTGCTGCTGGTAAACAGCTATCTGCGCTTTCAATCCGGGGGTTTTCGACCATACGGCCTGCTTTTGTGCCAACAATTGCTGGCGCTTCAGATCGAGATCAGTCGTGTCGATCCAGCCAAGGACTTTTCCGGAAGGAACAAAATCACCTTCTTCAAGGTTTAGTTCAAGAATTTCACCACTGGCTTGCGCCGAAATGGTGGTTTCGGTGGCTTCAAAGTTACCGTAGGCGTCAGACTTTTCTTCGAGATTTTTACACGAAAAAAACAAGATGGACGAAAGTATTGCCAACATTAAAAATCTTTGCATCTTCATGATATTGAATGTATTATTGATGATTTATAATTTTCCGGTGGTTTTGAGGTAATTGATTTTTGCAAAAGAAAGCTGGATGCGGTGGATTTCGAGGTCTAACGTGGAGCGCGTTTCGCGGTTCAGCTCATCCAGGTATTGGGTTGAGGTGATGATGCCATTGTCGAACTGCGATGAAGCGGTTTGGGTGATTTTTTTCCGTAATCCGATGATTTGCTGATCCTGCCCGATGAGCTGAAGGTATTTTTCGATCTGGGCGGCATCGTCAGTTGCCTGAATTTTTACATTTTTATCGAAGGCCTCCTTTTGTGTATCCACAATTCCCTGCTGCACGTTCAATAACTGTTTTTGGTTATTTTGCCTGTTCCAGTTCAGAATGTCCCACGTAAGTCCAACTCCCACAACATAATAGGTGTCGAAACTGGTTGAAAGCATGTTCAGGGCTGGTTTTCCGTAGCCTAATTTTCCAAATCCCGAAAATTTGGGCATGTACGATGCTGAAATCAGGTTTTTGGAAAGTTCAATTTTGTCTTTTTGAAGATCGAGCAACAGAAATTCGGGACGCGTGTTTTCATAAGTCCTGGTTTCGACGGGGGGATCGGGCAATATAAACCTGGTGGCGGCGGGGATTTCAAGATCCAATTGCTGGCCCAACATGGTAAAAGTTGCCTTCAGGTCAGCATCGATCGAATTCAGGCTTTGGTCGATTTCAAGGATCTGAGCCTGAAGCACATCGGCGGTTGATTGCAGGATCATCCCGTTTTTAATACCGGATTCAAGGTCTTTGAGTTTTCCGGCAACGGTGCTGCGGTTTGTAACCAGTGCTTCACGGTTTTTCTGGTAAAGCAGAATTTTGTAAAACAAACCATTCACCCGCTCCTTCACTTTATAAAGCTCTACCTCAACCTGTTGCTGGTTGATCAGAAGGTCAGCGTTTTCGAGGTTTTTCTGTTCTTTTGTCATTCCGCCGTCCCAGATAAGCTGGTTGAGACCAAGGTACAAATCGTACATGTCTTTGTCGGGAGTTGGGATAGAAACCCCTGGAAATGAAATGGGTACTTGGGTAACATCGCTTTGGTACGTTGCCCGTCCGTTCACCTCAAACTGCGGCAGATAGTTTTTGTCTGAATTTTTGTTTCTTAACCCCGTAGCTTCTTCGTTCAAAATTTTTTGCCTTACTACCGGGTACACTTCAATGGCCCGTTTGTGGCAAAATTCCAGCGTGAGAGTGTTCGGAGTTTGTGCCTGCCCGGTAAAAGCCAGCAGTGTAGCTAAAAATGTTATTATCAATTGTTTAAACATTTGAATAAAAGTTTTTTATTGTTGTTCAGTAAATATTGCGCTTTTTATGAATTTGAAAACTTCGGTTTTACGGTCTTCCAGAAACTGGTTGTAGGCTTCGGTGTTGTTTTCAAAAAAAATGGTTTGTGCAATTGGCCTGGCCACGAAAGGAAATATGCACAATCCCAGCGTGTTGATGATGATTTGTCTGGGGTCGAAAGGTTTGATTCTTCCGGCATCAATTTCATCCTGAATTTGTTGCAAAAACTGAGGAACCATCGATGCCCTGCTTTTCAGCAATTCGGCAAGGCTTTGCGGGTCGCGCGAAAGTTCGTGCAGGACAAATCCTGGAATGAACGGATTTTGGATGATGGTGTTGATGTAATTGGTGATAAATGCCTCAAGTTTCACCGCCACTGGCGCCTGAGTCAGGATGAGTGAATCGATCTGTGGCAAAAATTTTTGGAATGCCTCGATAAAAACAGCATGAAAGAGCTTGTCTTTACTTCGGAAATAATAATGCAGCAGCGATTTATTGATGCCGGCTTCATCGGCAATTTCCTGCATCCGTGCACCTTCCAGCCCTTTTTCGATAAAAACCTTGCGGGCAGCTTCCAGGATCAGTGCTTCTGTGTTTTGTGATTGTTCTTCCATTTGACCAATAAATTAATCTAAAAGGTTTAACTAAATAAATCAACCAAGTAATTTAACCAACCGGTCAAAAGTAGATAATATTTTTTGAATGGTTAATTTGTTTAAGATTTTTTAAGAAATGGGGTTCCTAATCAAACGGGATAATGACTTCAAAATCAATAAAATATGATCAACCAGCTATTTCAAGGCAAAAGTCCGGGATGTGCCTGTGTTCAATTCCTTTGTAAGTATTGTCGGTTTAGGTGTTTCTCAAAATCAAGAACTGACGGTTTACTTTTTAACACAGATTTAAAAACAGGGATGTGAGTGTTCTGAAACTTATTCATGATTCTTTTAACTATACTTAAAACATTTTAAAAATCTGTGATTTGTTTTAACTATACTTAAAACATTTTGGGGCTTTTGCTTGAATTTTAAGTGAAATAAAGCCTGTGAACTGTTTTTAAAAAATCCGATAAGCGGTCAACAGTTTTTGTTGTCCCATAAAAAAAACAGTTTCAATTTTCCGGAAAAGCTGATGGTTGCTGCATTTCCCGTTACAACTTACATGATTTTCAGAAATATTTATCATTCCCATCGACATTCTACCCTAAAAAATCTATTCTACCCCGCATCACCCCCTGCCTACAGGTGGTTGAGCCTGTCGAAACCACTGCCAACTGCTGACTGCCGACTTATGATGCCGGGTTTTGCCCGTGCATGCACGAGGCTTTGCCTCGGCACTTACGACTTACAACTTCCTCCTTCCACCCACTTCCTTGCATTCACAAAAGCCTCCAGCCAGGGCGACATCTCGTCGGTTTTGCGGTTGGCCGGGTAATGTGCCCATTGCCAGGGCAGGATGGCTCTTTCGAGGTGAGGCATCATGGCCAGGTGGCGACCGTCGTTCGAAACAATTCCGGCAGCCCTGAAAGGCGAGCCGTTTGGATTTCCGGGATAATTGTCCCAGGAATATTTTACCGGAATAAGATATTCTGATTCATCCAACGGAAAATCAAATCGTCCTTCGCCGTGCGCCACCCAGATACCAAGCCTTGAACCGGTTAGGGATTTCAGCATCACCGAGTTATTTTCTTCAATATCAACGTTCAGGAACGCGGATTCAAACTTGCCGGAAGAATTATGAAGCATTTTGGGGTGCTTTTCATGATGCGGATAAATCAGCCCCAATTCCGTCATTACCTGGCAGCCGTTGCAAATCCCGAGGCTCAGGGTGTCGGTACGTTCATAGAAATTTTTGAGAGCCGTTCTCGCTTTTTCGTTGTAAAGAAAAGCGCCAGCCCAGCCTTTGCCGGAGCCCAACACATCAGAATTTGAAAATCCGCCCACAAACACAATGAAACTGATATCTTCCAGGGTTTCCCTTCCGCTTATCAAGTCGGTCATGTGAACGTCTTTTACATCAAAACCTGCCAGGTGCATTGACCAGGCCATTTCGCGGTCGCCGTTAACGCCTTTTTCGCGTATGATGGCAGCTTTTATGCCCGTACTGTACCGGCGTTTCGGGTCAATGCCAAACTGGTTGAACTGACCAGAAAATTCTTTGTTGAACCTGAACTGAAGCGGTTGGCGCTTGTAATTTTTATACCGTTCAAGGGCAAGCTCCGGCGTTGTCTGGTTTCTGTCGAAAAGATAAGATGTTTTGTACCAGAGGTCGCGAAGGGTTGGAATATCAAATGTGTAATTTCCTATTTTTAAACTGATTACAAGTTCGTTCACTTCTGTTGGCTTTCCAATCACAAAAGCATCAACACCTTCTTTTACAAGTATTTCAGCAACATTATCACAAATTTTGGATTGAATCACAACCGCCGGTTTTTCGCTGAAAAGCAGTTTTACAAGGTCTTTTTCTTCAAAAACATCCAGGTCTATTTTCATTCCACCATATGTGTTTGGAAAGTTCATTTCCAACAAAGTAGTTATCAAACCACCGGCAGAAACATCGTGTCCTGCCAGGATGAAACCTTCATTAACAAGTTTTTGAACGGTATTAAAAACCTTTTTAAAATATTCCGGATCAGGTACTCCGGGCGTTTTGTTCCCCGGCTGATTTAAGATTTGTGAAAAGCTGCTTCCACCTAATTCAAAAGCTGATTTTGCAAAATCAACATAAATGATTTCAGTTTCGGGCTCTGGAACCAGAACAGGCTTTACTACTTTCCGGATGTTGGTAACCTCGCCGACTGCGGAAACAATCACGGTCCCGGGGGCAAAAACCTTTTCGCCGTCAGGATATTTCTGTGTCATCGAGAGCGAATCCTTGCCGGTGGGAATGTTGATTCCGAGTTTGATAGCGTAATCGCTCATGGCTTCTACAGCCCTGTAAAGACGGGCATTTTCGCCGTCATTACGGGCTGGCCACATCCAGTTAGCTGAAAGCGAAACGCCCTTCAAACCCTGGTCCAGGGGCGCCCAGACCAGGTTGGTGAGCGCTTCTGCCACCGCAAGTACCGAACCTGCCGACGGATCAATCAATCCGGCGATGGGGGCGTGACCGATGGACGTGGCAATTCCTTTTTCGCCCTGGTAGTCGATGGCCACAACGCCCAGATTGTTCAGCGGAAGTTGAATTTCACCGGCACATTGCTGCATGGCAATTTTCCCGGTAACGGAACGGTCAACCTTGTTGGTGAGCCAGTCTTTGCAGGCAACTGCTTCGATCTGAAGCACCGCTTCGAGGTATTCATGGATTTTTTCCGTATCGTATTTTAAATCAGGAAATGAAGTTGTAATGGTTTTGTCTTCCAGCATTGTCTTTGGTGGTTTCCCGAAGAAATCGGTCAGGTTGAGGTCGATGGGATGAATGTCGGTATTTTGCCGCCGGAAAGTAAAGCGATGGTCGCCGGTGGTTTCTCCAACCACATAAAACGGCGCTCTTTCGCGCTCCGACACGCGTTTCATCAGTTCAACATCCTCGTTTTTGAGCACCAGACCCATGCGTTCCTGCGATTCGTTCCCAATAATTTCCTTGTCGGAAAGTGTGGGGTCGCCCACCGGAAGTTTTTCCATTTCGATGATGGCGCCGGTTTCCTCAACCAGTTCCGAGAGGCAGTTCAGGTGTCCGCCGGCGCCATGGTCGTGGATGGAAACGACAGGATTTTTGTCGAGCTCAACCATGGCACGGATGGCGTTGTAAACCCGTTTCTGCATTTCAGGATTTGACCGCTGCACTGCGTTTAACTCAATTTTATTGGCAAACTGGCCGGTAGCTACCGACGAAACAGCTCCGCCACCCATCCCGATGCGGTAATTGTCGCCACCCATCACCACCAGTTGGTCGCCCTTGCCGGGAACATCCTTACCGGCATCCTGCTTTTTCCCGAATCCAACGCCACCAGCAAGCATGATCACCTTGTCGAAACCAAATTTTTTACTTCCCTCAAAATGTTCAAACGTTAGCAAACTCCCACAAATCAGGGGTTGGCCAAATTTATTTCCAAAATCGCTGGCGCCGTTGGATGCTTTGATCAGAATATCGAGCGGGGTTTGGTAAAGCCAGGGTCGTTCGGGATTTTCCGACTCCCACTGGCGGGATGCTTCAAGGCGGGGGTATGAAGTCATGTAAACTGCCGTTCCGGCCAAGGGAATACTGCCTTTTCCTCCGGCCATGCGGTCGCGGATTTCACCTCCGGAGCCCGTTGCAGCGCCGTTAAATGGTTCAACGGTTGTCGGAAAATTGTGTGTTTCCGCCTTAAGCGAAATCACGGTTTCAATCTCTTTAATTTCAAAAAAAGCTGATGTGTCCTGCCTTTCAGGGGCAAACTGCTCAACCGTGGGACCTTCGGTAAAGGCAACATTATCGCGGTAAGCCGAAACAATTTTATTGTGGTTTTCTGACGAGGTTTTCCGGATCAGCGAAAAGAGCGAAGTGGGCATTTCTTTGCCGTCGATGATAAAAGTGCCATTAAAAATTTTATGCCGGCAATGTTCTGAGTTTACCTGTGCAAACCCGTAAACCTCGCCATCAGTGAGTTGCCGGCCGATCCGTTTGCTCAGATTTTCGAGATATTCCACCTCATCACAGCTCAGCGCAAGCCCTTCTTTCTGGTTGTAACCAGCGATATCTTCAATAAAATGAACTGGATCGGGTTGCCTGCTGATGGTAAAAACTGTTTGATCCAGACCGTTATAAACTGCCGAAAGCATCGGGTCGTGGTGCACATGATCATTTTCCACTTCAACAAACTCCTCGATGCGGCGAATGCCCGAAATTCCCATGTTTTGGGTAATTTCCACGGCGTTGGTGCTCCACGGGGTGATCATTTCCCTGCGGGGACCTGTAAAAAAACCAATTACGCTTTCTTCGGAAATTAAAGAAGTGCCGCCAAAAAGCCAGGTCAGTTTTTCAATATCGGAGGGAGAAAGTTTTTCTGATTTTTCGAGAACATAAATCAGTTTGCTGTTGCGAAAAAAGTAGATCATGCCTGTAAAGGTTTTATTTCAGGGTTGCAAAAATAGGAAATGAAACCTTTGTCAAGGAAATCAAATCTTTACAAACATTGAGTTCATTCTACAAATGTTTTTTTGCCACCAAAACACAAAAGTTTTTACTCTTTTAATTTATTATATTTCATTGTTTTGCGTAATTTGGAGTTTTCGTGCCTGTCTGCCTCAGGCAGGTTTTTGTGGCAATATCCAAAACCTGTCCATTTTTTTTCAGGGGCTTAAATGAATTTTTCAAAATCCCTATATTTGCCCCGCCAATGTCAAAAATGAAAAACTATGAGCGAAGAAAGTGAATTTGTTCTGGATTCAGCCAAAGAAGGCATGGACAACGCAATACAGCACCTGGGGCGCGAGTTTCAGAAAATCAGGGCGGGAAAAGCCAGCCCCGACATGCTTCAGGACGTCAGAATAGATTATTACGGCGTGATGACGCCACTCAACCAGGCAGCCAACATCAACACCCCCGACCCGCGGTTGATCGTGGTGCAGCCTTTCGACAAAAGCATGTTGTCGGTGATGGAAAAAGCCATCATGGCGGCCAACCTGGGTTTCAACCCGCAAAACAATGGCGAAGTATTGCGCATCATGGTGCCGCCGCCTACCGAAGAAAGAAGGCGCAACCTGGTGAAACAGGCCAAGAACGAAGCCGAAAGCGCCAAGGTGGGCATTCGCAACATCCGCCGTTCGGCAAACGATGAAGCCAAACAACTGAAAAAAGACGGCACGCCCGAGGATGAAATCGAAAAACTGGAAGACGACATTCAGAAAATGACCGACAAATACATCAAAATGGTTGACGACCTTTTCACTGCCAAGGAAAAAGATGTGATGGCGGTTTAACCCTCACTTGGAAAATATTTTTACAGAAAAGCAATCCTGGCGTGGGGTTGCTTTTTTTGTTAAATGAGTCCTGTGTAAAAAGGAATGGAACCCCTAAATCCCCTAAAGATAACCTCTACAACCTGCTGATATTTAGTGCCCTCCCTTAGGGTCAGGTGAAAAACACACTAAAATCAGCCATTCAGAGTCTTTCAGACTCGTCTCATTATTGGCAAAACGAAAAGGCCCGGAAAATTATGAAAATGGTTTTAATTACACCATCTTCTTCAAGCAGATTTAAAACCGAATAGCATGTTATTTGTATTTTTGTAAAAATATTTCAAAATCCTGCATTATGGCAACAGTAACAATCGAATATGATACTCAAAACAAACTTGCTAAAGAATTTGTCACCTTTTTGAAAAGGTCCGGATTGGTTAAAATTCAAAAATCAACAGTGGTCAAACAAACTGGTAATAAACCGAATAAAACAACCTTAAAAGCGATGGCTGACAAAAGTAAAGACAGTGAAAATATTTATAATTCTGTGAGCGATTTAATGAAAGATCTAAAAAGCTAAAGATGTATTGTTTTAAGAAGAAAGGTCAATTTAAAAAAGACTTCAAAACCATAGTCAGGCGAAATTGTGAAATTCACAAATTAGAAACCGTTCTGGAATTATTACTGACAACGAATAAACTTCCTGCGGAATATAAAGAACATCCATTAAAAGGTAGATTTAAAGATTATTCAGACTGCCATATTGAGGATGATTGGATACTGATTTTTCAACGTGACAATGAAAAAAGGATAATTACATTGTTTCGTACAGGTACCCATCAGGATATTTTCGAATAGAACCGTGTAAATCATTTTTGTTGAGCATTTCGTGTTTCATGAAAAAACAGTTAACAACTGGCCTGTCAGCACGTTGCTTTTTTTTGAACTCAGGAATCAAAAATTTTGCGTTCCCATTTTTCCCTACTTTTGCCTTTTACAAATCAGAAAATGGACCGAATCACCCTATTTGCCGAGGTTTTGCTGCCGTTGCCGGTTCCGGGGACTTTTACCTACCGGGTTCCGTTTGAACTGAACGGCGACGTGGAAATTGGCAAACGGGTGGTGGTGCAGTTTGGCAAAAAGAAAATCTACACAGGCCTCATCAAATCGATTCATGAAAATGTTCCGAAGGATTATGTTCCCAAATACATCCTTTCGGTGCTCGATCCTTTTCCGGTCGTTAACGCGGTTCAGCTCGGGTTTTGGGATTGGATTTCGACCTATTACATGAGTTTTCCCGGCGAGGTGATGAATGCTGCCCTGCCATCGGCTTTAAAACTTGCCAGTGAAACCCGCGTGGTTCAAAATCCTGATTTTGATGGCGATACTTCAAATCTGAATGAAAAAGAATACCTGATTGCCGAAGCCATCGACATCCAGAAAACCCTTACTATCGACGAGGTTTCCCGTATTGTGGAGTTTGCCAAAGTTATTCCTCTGATCAAAAATCTGATCGAAAAAAAGGTGATTTTGTTAGAGGAGGAAGTAAAAGAGCGCTACAAACCAAAAGTTGAAACCTTTGTAAGGCTTGCGCCTGAATACCGGGAGGAGGGAAAACTCAGGCAGATTTTTGATGATCTTGAAAAAAAGGCTTACAAACAGCTCGAAATCCTGATGACTTTTTTAAGTCTTGTAAAAGATGTTGAAGGAGAGAAAGCCCACATGAAACGAACAGAGCTGCTGAAAGTTGCCAAAGCCACATCTCCGCAACTGAATGCGCTGGAAAAAAAAGGCGTTTTTGAAACTTTTTATAAAATCACCAGCCGTCTTGTGGATTATGAAGCCGAAACTGCGGCAGATACAATCGTACTGACAGAAAAACAGCAGGAGGCTTTTAAGTCTGTTCAGCAGGATTTTGAGAAGAAAAATGTGGTGTTGCTGCACGGAGTGACTTCAAGCGGCAAGACCGAAATTTACATCCGGCTTATCGATGAAGTAATAAAAAACGGAAAACAGGTTCTTTTTCTGCTACCTGAAATAGCCCTCACCACACAAATTATCAACCGGTTGCGCAAATATTTCGGCGACAAGGTGGGCGTTTACCACTCAAAATACAACGAGTTTGAACGGGTTGAAATCTGGAATAAAGTGATTAAAGAGCAGGACAGTGATTTTCTGGGTGATTCAAAATACCAGATTGTGTTAGGGGCGCGGTCAGCGCTGTTTCTGCCCTTCAGCAACCTTGGGCTGGTGATTGTTGACGAGGAGCACGATCCTTCGTACAAGCAGTACAATCCGGCGCCCCGCTATTCGGCGCGTGATGGCGCCATTGTTCTGGCACAAATGCACGGCGCCAAAACCTTGTTAGGCTCAGCCACGCCATCGGTGGAAAGTTACTACAATGCCACTTTTGGAAAATACGGCCTTGTTGCTCTTACCGAGCGTTTTGGTGGTATGCAGCTGCCCGAAATTCAAGTGGCTGACCTGAAAAGTGAGAAACGGCGCAACATGATGAAATCGCACTTCAGCTCGTTGCTGATAAAAAACATAGAGGAAGCGCTGGAAAAAAAGGAACAGGTGATTCTTTTTCAGAACCGGCGCGGGTTTTCGCTTCGCCTCGAGTGCGATTCGTGCCACTGGATGCCCACCTGCAAAAACTGCGATGTCACGCTTATTTATCATAAAAAGAACAACCAGCTCAAATGCCACTATTGTGGCTATTCAACGCGTGTTCCCGACCGCTGCCCTACCTGCGGCCACACCGGGCTGATGATGCGCGGCTTCGGCACCGAAAAAGTGGAAGAAGAGCTGGCCATCATTTTCCCGAAAGCAAGCATTACCAGGATGGATCTCGACACAACCCGCTCGAAAAATGCCTACCAGAGGATCATCAATGAGTTTGAGGAAAGGCGCGTTGACATCCTTGTAGGCACGCAAATGGTAACAAAAGGCCTGGATTTCGACAATGTGCGCCTGGTGGGAATTCTCAACGCCGACAACCTGATAAGTTACCCCGATTTCAGGTCGTTTGAGCGGAGTTTTCAGCTCATGGCACAGGTGAGCGGCAGGGCAGGTCGGAAAAACAACCGCGGTAAAGTTATCATTCAAACCTACAATCCGTACCATGCTGTAATCCGTTACGTGATCGACAACAGCTACGATTTTATGTTTCGCAGCCAGTTGCAGGAACGGCAAAAGTTCAGATACCCGCCTTTTTACAGAATTATAGAGTTGCAGGTTCAGCATAAAAGTGAACATGTGGTAAATTTAGCAGCAGACGAACTGGCCGCCGGACTTCGGGAACATTTGGGCGACCGGGTTTTGGGGCCGGAATATCCGATTGTATCCAGAATAAAAAACCTTTATCTCAAAAATATTCTCATCAAAATTGAGCGGACTGGCGATGTTCCTAAATTGAAAGAATTGATAAAGAGAGAAATAGAATTCTTTTTGACTCAAAGCCCAAACAAATCGGCCAGGATTATTGTGGATGTTGACCCGGTGTAATTCATTCGGGAAGGCGCTTTGGGTTTAAAATGTCAGTGTTTCTCAAAAATTTTCGTTGTGAATTGGGGGACCTGGCCGCTTTTAGTCAGGTTTTTTTTGTAATCTTGTATTCGTTGTAAGCAAGATTTTAAACAAGTACAGTGTGGGTCATGTCGAAAACAGCAAAAATCATCATCGCATTATTAACCGGTTTTTTCATCATTTTTATGATCTGGCGGTTTTCACACATCGTATTTTACCTGCTGACCTCGGCGGTACTTTCGCTGATTGGAAGGCCGGTTGTTAAAAGACTCAACGCTTTGCACCTGTGGAAATTCAAAATTCCAAACGGCGTAAGTGCTTTTGTTACGTTGCTCTTGATCATGCTTGCCTTCATTTCATTTTTCGGTTTATTGTTTCCGCTCCTTGCCGACCAGGCCGACATCATTTCGAACATAAATCTTGACGCTCTGACAAAAACCCTGCAGGAACCCCTATCAGATTTTGAACTTCTTCTGAAAAAATACAACCTGCTGCAACACGACGACACCTTCAACAAATTAATTAATAATCAGATAGCCCAGATTTTTAGTTTTGCTTCTTTTTCACACACCCTTACTTCCATCATCAGCCTGACAGGCTCAATTTTTCTGGCTTTGTTTTCAATCATGTTTTTCACCTTTTTCTTTTTAAAGGACGCCTACCTGTTAAACGAAATTATTGACATGTTTACGCCTGACAAGTACGAAACCCAGGTAAAACATGTTCTGGCGCAGACTAAACATTTGCTAAGCAGGTACTTTATCGGGCTTGTGGTCGAAATATTTATCATGATGACGCTTTTTTCCATTGGCCTTACACTGTTTGGGATTCAAAATGCGCTGTTGATAGGATTTTTGGGTGGCCTGATGAACATCATTCCCTACCTTGGGCCATTGATCGGGGCGTTAATTGGCATTTTGTTAGCCGTTTCAACCAGCCTAAGCCATGGGTATTATTCTGATATTTTGCCTCTTGCACTGATGGTTGCATGTGTTTTTTTCACGGCAAAACTTATTGATGACATTATTCTGCAACCCCTTATTTATTCAAACAGCGTAAATGCTCATCCGATCGAAATTTTCTTCATTATTCTGATGGGAGCAAGCATTGCCGGAATTCCCGGGATGATTCTGGCGGTTCCATTTTATACTGTTTTACGGATTGTAGCCAAAGAATTTCTCAGCCAATTGAAAATCGTACGAAAGCTAACCAGAAATATTTAACAATGTTTCTTCGTTTGGCTATTGATTTTAAAAGGTTTTTGTCCTATTTTTGCTAAACAATTCACTTAAATTTTAAAAGCCATGAAAAGTTCAACAGGAAGTTTTTTGATCGGATTGCTCAGCGGTGCAGCCATAGGAGCCACCCTGGGTATTTTATTTGCACCTGACAAAGGCGAGGTTACACGCAAAAAAATCAGTAACAAGGCCAATGAATTAAAGGAAGATCTCGAACACAAGTTCAACGATCTGAAAGAGTATGTTGCAGAAGCCGTTGGCCACGAAAAGGCAGGCAAAAAGGAAAAATCAGCCTGAAAACAGAAAGTCAGGAATTTGCCCGAAAAGTTTGGTTTGTAAAAACTTTTCGGGCTTTGTTTAAAATAAAACATCATGGAAACCGAAAAAATCAACCGGACATTAAGCGAAACCATCGATAGCATAAAGTCGTACATCAACCTGAGAACAGAGTATTATTCCCTAATTTTTATCGAAAAAGGATCCAAACTCTTTGCAAGCATTTTCATGCTGATCATTTTTCTTCAGCTTTTGTTTTTTGCTTTGCTGTTTCTGTCGCTGGCCCTGGCCGCCTGGATAAATACCCTCACCCATTCCCAGCTTACCGGATATTTAATTTTAGCCGGACTTTACCTGGTTGTCGGGGTTGTTATTTTTATATCGAGAAAGCGGTTTTTTATCAACCCGATGATTAAAGGATTCACCGAAACCCTTTACGAAGAGGAAGATGATTTTTTGAGTGAAGAAAAAACTAAAAAACACAGCCATGAAAACAATTAACTCCCTCGAAGAATTGAAATACCGGAAACTTTACCTCCGGTCAGAAATCCGGCACAGCGAAGAAACCATCATGCGACAGCTGAAATCGTTGAAAGACCAGGTAAATTCACCCATTGTGAAAAACGATATTTTGCAGGGAATAATCAGCAATCCATCGCTGGTAATCAACGCCGCCCGCATTTCATACGATTTTGTAAAACGCTGGAAACAAAGAAGAAATAAGAAAAAGTCGAGCTAACCAGCGGCTATCTTGTTGTTCTCTCCTGCCAGGCGTTTTATTCCATTATTTACGAATTCCACACAAAGACGCTATTCACAGCATTTTGCCCTTTATACACCAAAACAAATTGTCCCGCCGTGTTAATCCTGTATTAACTTTTCCTTAAACTTACTTTACCGAATTAACTTTTTCGTAAACCAAGATTAATGATAGTTTAAAAACCGGGTGGTTTTTCAAGGCCACTTTTGCACCGGAATTTTTTTGAAACAATTATCATTAATTATACATTTAAAATTTACGAAAAATGGAAAAAGTTAATTTGAAATTTCTCCTCTTGCTTTTTGTGATGCTTGGTTTGGGTTTTATGGCTTGTACAAAAGATGACAACCCTGAACTTGCCATGCCACAGGTTGTTGCACCAGCCAACCAGGACGTTGAAACTGGCAATTCTGTTGATCTTACCTTTACCTTTAATGCTGAAGCTGGTTTCAAATCTTCGGCAATTGTAGCAACCAATGGTGTAGCAACCATTAAAACAGACGGTACCGCTGATGCAGTTAGCGGAAGCGTAGTTGTAACTTTTACAGCAAATGCTGCTGTTGGCGCCGCTTCAGTAAAACTCACCGTAACCGACAAAAACGATAATGCTGATGATGCCACCGCAGTTTTGAACGTTGCCGAAGAAATTACCACGATAAACGTTACCGCCAATATCACCGAAAACACAACCTGGGAAACCGGGAAAACCTACATTCTGCAGAGCCGGATTGCCGTTGTTTCGGGCGTTACCCTCACCATACAGCCGGGAGTAATTGTTAAAGGTGAAGCCGGTACAGGGGCTAATGCCACAGCATTGCTAATTGCCCGTGGCGGAAAACTCATGGCCGAAGGTACTGCTGATGCGCCGATCATTTTTACATCAGTAGCCGACGAAATTCAACCCGGCCAAATCGAAAGCCCTAACCTTGAACCTACACTCAACGGGCTTTGGGGGGGACTGTTAATTTTGGGAAATGCGCCCATTTCGGCCGATGCAGCTTCTGTTCAGATCGAGGGCATTCCGGCTTCCGATCAAAACGGACTTTATGGAGGGGATAATCCAACGGATAATTCTGGTGTGATAAAGTTTGTTTCAATCCGTCATGGCGGCGCCAACATTGGCGAAGGAAACGAAATCAACGGACTGACGCTGGGCGGTGTTGGTTCGGGAACCGTGATTGAAAATATCGAAATCGTTGCCAACCAGGACGATGGAATCGAATGGTTTGGCGGTACTGTAAATGTAAAAAATGTAATCATCTGGAATGCCGGTGACGATGCCGTGGACACCGACCAATCGTGGGCTGGAACATTGGATAATTTCATTGTAGTAAATCCCGGGGATGAATGTTTTGAATTAGATGGGCCCGAAGGCACGATGGAAGCTGGTCACATCATTAAAAACGGTTCTGTTTATGCCGGTGATGCCGATGGCCTGGTTGATCTGGACGATAATTCAATTGTTGAATTAACAGGCATTTACTTTTTTGCGGTGTCGGCAGGACAGGATTTCGATCTCAATCCCGCCGGGTTGACTGCTTCTTCACTTCAGGCTACCCTGCCCGAAGGTGCTGTGGTTACCGACTATTTCACAGCCGGTTCGGATGCTTATGTTACCCTTGTGGGTGAAGGCGCAAACACAGTGGGCGCTGATGCCGGCATGTTTTTGACCTGGTCGTGGGCAGGGGTTTCCGGAAATTTAAGCGGTTTTTAATAAACAATTGAAGTTTGAAGGATTCGTAACTCGCAGGCTGAAAAAGGTCTGCGGGTTTTTTTAATTAAATGAAGGTCAAATTAAAAACAGCACAAAGCATGTTTTCACGAAAATTTTCATTTCTCTTTTTTCTAAGCTTTTTAATAGTTAACACCTTGCTTTCGCAAAACGGGTTTATCCGCGGAACCGTTTTCGACGATACTTCCGGTGAAAGTTTACCCGGGGTAACCGTTTTTGTTGAGGGCACCACCACGGGTTCCATCACCGACTTTGATGGAAAATTCAGTATAACACTTCCTGCCGGAGAATATTCTCTCCGGGTTTCGTTTATTTCGTACGAAACACTCAATATTAATGCGTTACAAGTGGAATCCGGCCAAACTACCCTGCTGGATAACCTGAGACTGAAAGAAGCCAACATCGAAATTGAGGGGGTGGTAGTAACGGCGGAAGCCATAAAAAACACCGAGTCGGCCATGATGACCATGAAAAAGAAGTCGGCCAACCTGGTGGACGGTCTTTCGGCGGGAAGCCTTCGCAAAACCGGGGATTCGGATGCTGCCGCTTCGATGAAAAGGGTTTCGGGAGTTTCGGTTCAGGGTGGAAAATATATTTTTGTGCGGGGCCTTGGCGACCGTTATACAAAAACCATCCTCAACGGAATGGACATTCCCGGCCTCGATCCCGACCGGAACACCATCCAAATGGATATTTTTCCGGCAAACGTTATCGATAACATTGTTGTCATAAAGTCTTTTACCGCAGATCTTCCAGCCGATTTTACAGGCGGGGTGGTAAATCTGGAAACAAAAGATTTCCCCGAAGAAAGGAAAGCCACCATTGGGGTCAACCTGGGCTTTGTTCCAGGAATGCATTTCAACAGCAATTTCCTTACTTACGAAGGTGGTAAAACCGACTGGCTTGGTTTTGACGACGGAACCCGCGATATTCCGGCCACCGAAAACATTCCATTATTTTCTGAAGTTGTGGGCAATCCTGACAGCGAAAAAGGCCAGCGTTATCAGCAGATTCTTTCATCGTTCAACCCAACGCTTGCTGCCATGAAACAGCAAAGTTTTTTGGATTTTGGTCTCGGTTTTTCTCTTGGAAACCAAATAAACAGACCAAAAGCGAGCTGGGGTTACAGTGCGGCTTTTTCCTATAAAAATGAAACTGAATATTTTGAAGAAGCCGAATTTGGCCGGTATGGCTTGTCGGGGAATCCTGATGTGCTGGAAATGGAGACCCGGGAACTGCAGAAAGGTAACTACGGTGTGGAAAATGTGTTGTGGAGCGCAATGGCCGGACTGGCGCTGAAAACGAAACGATCGAAGTATCGCCTCAACTTCCTGCATTTGCAAAATGGCGAGTCGAAAGCCGGGATTTTCGATTATCAGGGTACTGACCAGGGATCGGTTTTCAATGGTTTTCAACACAATCTGGACTATAGCCAGCGTTCGATGACCAATTTTTTGCTAAATGGAAAGCATTATTTTGAGACCGGAAAATGGGAAATCGAATGGAAACTTTCGCCAACCCAATCGAACATAAAAGACCCCGACATTCGCTTTACGCGATACGAACAACGAACCAGCGGCAACGACACCATCCTTTCGATTGGCACCGAGTCGGGGTTTCCCGAACGTATCTGGCGCGAACTGGATGAAGTGAACCTTGCCACTCAATTACAGGCCGCAAAGGATTTTAAACTGAACAACCAAAAATTAAAAATCAGCTTTGGTGGTGGATATGTTTACAAGGAAAGAGATTTTGTAATCCG
>CALFEP010000091.1 GCA_937950125.1 uncultured Bacteroidota bacterium | reverse complement strand
AAAAAGCTGAGGATTAAATTACCCTCAGCTTTTTTTCTTGTAATGAATGTTTTCCTATTTATTGACGGGAACTCCGCTCCCGTCAGGCGAATTCACAGGCAAAGAAGAGGCTGGTTTTGCTTCTACTTTTCCCTTGATCTTTAATATTGCCGTAGATTGCTTTGCATTGGAAGTTACCGTAATGCTTTTGTTTATTATTCCTACCTTGTTGGTGTTATATTTTACTACAATTTCTGCAGAATCACCAGGTAAAACAGGCTGCTTTGGCCATGCCGGAACGGTACAACCTCAGCTGGACTTAACATTATAAAGCATTAAAGGTTCTCTTCCGGCATTGACAAATTTGAAAACACATTGGCCATCAGAGTCCTGAGTAATGGTACCATAGTCATGTTCCATTTTATCAAACTGAATATCCGGCGCATTGGGATTCTCATCCTGTGTGCTGGTTTGAACTGCCCCGCTGGTATTGGCGCTTTCTTTTACTGTTGTGCTCTTCTCAACCGCATTGTTTGGATGGCTGGTGGTCTTTGTATTTTCCGTTTGGGCACTTACCGAAAATACAACAAAGCAAAACAAGAAAGCTGTTAAAATTACTTTCTTCATATTCAAACATTTTATTAATAATGCGTCAAATGTATGCAATAATTCAAGTCAATCATTAACAATTGTATTTTTTAGGCTGTGAATAAAACCAAAGAATCCGGTTTAATAAGGCCGCGTTACGGGGAAAATGCCTTAAACCATGCCTATAAACAGCAGGCTTTACCGTATTTTGAACCCATGACACCCGGTAAAGATCCGGAAGCCCGCACGGATATCATTGATTGAAATATTCCTGATGATTTTCCAAAAGGCATAAAAAAAAGCCCGGCCATTGTGCCGGGCTTTAGTTTTCATGAACAATTATTGGAGGATGATTTTCCTTATTGTTACTTTTTCAGGCTCAATAATTTTGACAAAAACAACTCCAGGTGCAAACGCTGTAATATCTATACTGAAAACCGACCCTCCTGTTTTGCCAACATTAAGGCGGGTGAATGTATTCATCAACTGACCACTGGCATTCAGGATTTCTATTCCTGCATTTTCACCCAGTCCTGAAATGTTGATTTTTCCGGTTGAAGGATTTGGATAAACAGCAATCTCCGATTGATTATCCTCGAAAACCGACAGGTATGATGTTTCCGATTTCATGATCGCTGAAAGGCCGTTGGCACTGTATAATCCATCGTTGTCAGAATAAGCCTGGTCGAAGGTTACATTCAGGCCGAATTCATCGCCGGTTGCCGGGCGGTAAACCCTGAATGTTATCGGGTCATTTTCAGCAAAACCATCTGTTTCAGGCGTGAGCGGATCATCGCCAAACAGACTCAATCCATTACCCAAACCATCCATTTCGAGGTAGCCTGCACATAATCCGCCTGGTGTAAAAGCACCAAGAATATCGCCGGGTTTCAAAATTTCGTACAATCCGGCATCAACGGCTACAACGTGTGTGACCGGAGTATAGGTTATCTCATTCCATATGCCGTTGTTTCTGGCTTTCAGCACATCAGCCGTGATGATGGATGATTTGGTTGGAGGACATTCAGGATAGGTTATGTTGAATGACTCGGTAACCCTGATGAAATAAGCCCTTCCGGGAATCATATCACCGATGGAATTAATACCTACAGCAGGCCAATAGAGACCCATTCCTGCAATTTCCTTGATGATCTGAACTTTGGGGTTGCCGCCAAAAATGTCAGTGACCTTTGCCGGACATGTGCTAATAACAGGCAGGTAGTTCCAACCTTCCTGCAACGAAACTGTCCTGATCTGGTTTGTGCTTCCCCTGATTTCAAAAATGGTGGCTTCGTTAAATTTGGCTTTGTAACCATCGAGCGGATCGTAATTTACCAAAGTATTAAGAATACCCGGTAGATAGCACCCTGTGAAATTTTCGAGTGATATCAGCTGTGAGGTAACGGGCTCGAAGAGGTTCTCAACTTCGTGAATGCGTGGGTCTATGTAGGACGACATGCCCGACCATCCCGTTGGGAAAGAAATGTAATGACTTTCATAAACAACCAGATAAATGACTTTTGAGGTGTCGGCTCCACACGAATTTGAAACAATACAGTAATAATATCCTTCATCGCTGTAGCCGACATTAATCAAATCGAGCACTGAACCATCGGCCCCCGGAATCATTCCCTGCGGCCCGTACCACTGGTATTCATCTCCGTCAACCGCTCCAATCACAAGGAAAACGTTGCTTAACAGCTCGGCTTCGGTATCTTCGATGTCCAGAACAATTTCGGGCAAATTATCAATTACCAGGTACATAAAGTCGCTGCTTGCCAAATTGCATGGGCTTGCCGATACGGCTTCAAGGGTTATTTTGGCCCAGCCATTTGCAGTGTCTTCAATACCCGGAACGTAAACCGCATTGAGTGAGTTGGCTGAGCTAAATGTTCCATCGCCATTAGTGGTCCAGGTAATATTTGCATAAGCCGTAGCAAATCCCTCCAACTGATAACTTTCATTGTTACAGATGGTAACATCAAAACCTGCATTTACTTCAGGAACCTTCTGAATAACCATATTCAACAAATCGGAAACTGAAACAGCACATGGTAAATTTCCTGTCGCTGTAAGCGTCAACGTTACGGTTCCATCGGCAACATCAGTTGCTCCGGGTGTATAAACCGGAGTTAATGAGTTTATCGAACTGAAGGTTCCGTCTCCCGAAGTCAACCATTCAATTGTACTGTAATGCAAAGCTTGTCCCGACAGGGTGATGTTTTCACCTTCACACAAGGTAAGATCGGTACCGGCCATCGCTTCAGGCACGTTTTCAATAGAAACTGAAAGCGTGTCAACAGCATTTCCACATTCGCCCGATGAACCTGCAAGGACGTAAAGGTTTACCTGCTTTGAGGCAATATCGCCAGAGCCCGGTGTATATACAGGATTCAGGATGAAAGCATTATCGAAGGTGCCGTCACCGGTGGTCATCCATACAATGGATTCATAGCTGTTGGCAACAGCATTTAGCGCTACTGTCTGATTGTCGCAAATACCTACATCCTCGCCAGCGTAAGCATAAGCGGAAGGTATCAGCGAAAGCGTCAGACACCTGGTATCATTGTCGCATCCACCATATCCCACCGCTGTCAGGCAAATGTTGACAATCCCAGTTTGATTGTCGGATATACCCGGGTGGTAGTTTGTTACAACCTGGTAAGGATCGTCGAAGGTGCCGTCACCTTCGGTTTCCCATAAAACAGATGCAGCATTGGTTGCAAGGGCGCTACCTGTAACAAAAAATTCGTTTCCGCACATTGTTGCATCTTCGCCTGCATAGGCAAATGCCTGCGGCAAAATGGTTATCAGCATGGTATCCCTTTGGGTTCCACAGTTGCTGTTAGTGGCGCTCAAAATGAGGTACACCTTGCCATTTGCAATATCATTCAATCCAATTTTGTATTTTGTTGTCAGGCTGGTGGGTGAAAGAATTAATCCGTCACCCGTAGTTGACCATACAAATGAGGAGGCATATGATACGGAACCACTTAAATTCACCAAAATATTATTCTCACAGACGGTTACATCTTCACCGGCATTTGGTACAGGTTTCCGGTTATAAATGATTGTTATACAATCTTCAACCATGGTGCAAGGCTCATTGCCGGTAGCTACCAGGCATATTGTCGCACTCATTGCCAGCAGATCGTTTGTGCCAGGATAATATGTTGTGATCAGGGCTGTTGAATCGCCAAAAGTACCATCTCCATAGGTTTTCCAGAGTGTGCCGGATGCATTTTGCGCTGTTCCGCTGAGGAGTGTTGCATCAGGCAAGCAAACCATGAAATCATTTCCTGCATTGACCGACGCAGGGCTGATAAAATTAACAACAACTTCATCAGAATCATCATTACAGGGTTCGTCAGCAAATGCAGTTAGCGTAAGGGTTACATTACTTTGTGTATAGTCAATGGGTCCGGGATGATAATGCGTGTTAAGAGCGGTATTGTTATCAAAAGTTCCGTCTCCCGAGGTTTGCCACAGCACATCGGTGTAATTTTCAGCTGATCCGCTTACATTAACAATTGCCGGGGTACAAACAGCCACATCATCACCAGCATTTGCAACGGCATCAAAACAATTCGCCGCAAAGGATAAAACCATTTCGTCGTAACCATCTTGAGTACATGGATTTATGGCATGCGCGGACAGTGAGAGCGTAACAGAACCTGCTAAATTATCAGCTTCGCTTGGGTAATAACGGGTATTGACAACATTTGCCGAATCGAAAGTACCAGTTCCCGCCGTTTGCCATAATGTCTGGGCTGCGAACTCAGCCGTGGCATCTGACAACAGGTAACTCTGACCAAACAAGATTGAGTCGTCGGCACCTGCAAATACCACGGGTGACTTCTGGATGCTTAAAACCATGAAGTCAGAAACTGCAACTGAACATGGCGAAATGGCTGAAGCCGTAAATGTAAGAGTTACAGTTCCGTTGCTGATGTCAGCAAATCCGGGTGTATAAACTGAAGTCAGTGAGCCTGCCGGGCTGAAAGTACCGTCGCCGCCGGAAGTCCAGAGAACTGAGGAATAGTCGGAAGCAGTTCCTGATACACTAAAGGTTTCCGTTTCACAAATGGTAGCATCACTCCCTGCTTGGGCAACAGGCGATTTTTGAATGGTTAAAACCAGAATATCTGAAGCAGAAATTTCGCAGGGCGAGATGGCAAAGGCACTCAGGGACAGGTTTACTGAACCGTTTGCAACATCTTGTGATCCTGGGGTGTAAACAGGATTTAGGATGGCTGTCGAACTGAATGTTCCGTCGCCAGCGGTTGTCCAGAGGACGCCTGACTGATATGAGGCTGTTCCCGATAAAAGGTATGTTTCAGTATCACAAATAACGGCATCAGCTCCTGCATTAACAACCGACGTCTTTTGAATACTTAAAACCATTGCATCAGCATAAGATAAAACACATGGCGAAATTGCAGAGGCAGTAAGGGTAAGCGTTACCATGCCTGCGGCAATGTCGTCAGAATTCGGGTGATAAACCGTATTCAATGTGTTGGCCGGACTGAATGTCCCTTCGCCGGAAGTTGTCCAGAGCACGCCTGTATTATTAGTTGCAGCACCTGACAAGGTATGAGTGTCTGACTGGCAAATTGTTGCATCAGCGCCAGCATTGGCCGTTGGCAGTTTTTGAATGATCAGCATCATAAAATCCGAAGCATTTCCGGCGCATGGTGATACGGCTGAGGTAGTGAGGGTGAGTTTGACATTCCCGGCAGAAATATCGCCGGTTCCCGGAGTATAAACCGGATTGAGTATGGCTGTCGAACTAAAAGTACCATCACCCGCTGTTGACCAGACAACTGCAGAATAGCCTGAGGCAATCCCGGCAAGGGTATGGCTTCCGGTCTGGCAGATGGTAGCGTCGTTTCCTGCATAGGCAGTGGGCGATTTCTGAATTTGCAGCACCATGGCATCGGAAGCAACAGGTACACAGGGTGAAATGGCTGCAGCCGACAAAGTCAGGGTAACCGTTCCATTGGTTTTGTCTGAGGCGCCAGGTGTGTAAACCGGAGTTAATGAGGTTATCGAACTGAATGAACCGTCACCACTGGTAAACCACTGAACCGAAGAATAATTTGTCGCTGATGCATTGAGTGTATGCGTTCCGGTCTGGCATATCGTTGCATCGGCGCCGGCATTGGCTGTCGGCGTTTTCCGAACGGTTAAAATCATAAAGTCAGAGGCAGCAACCGTACAGGGAGATACCGCAGCAGCGGTGATTGTCAAATTAACCGTGCCATTGGTAATATCGATCGAACCTGGTGTGTAAACCGTAGTTAATGAACTTGCCGAACTAAAGGTTCCATTCCCATTGGTTGTCCACAATACGCTGGCATAGTTGGTTGCAGTTCCGGCAAGGGTTTTTGTTCCTGTCTGGCATATCGTTGCATCGGCGCCGGCATTGGCGGTTGGCGATTTCCGAACGGTTAAAATCATAAAGTCAGATGCAGCAACTGTACAGGGGGAGACTGAAGCAGCGGTGAGTGTCAAATTAACGGTTCCATTAGCAATGTCGCTCGAACCTGGTGTGTAAACCGGCGTTAATGAACCAGTTGAACTAAAAGTTCCATTCCCGCTGGTTGTCCACAATACGCTGGCATAGTTGGTTGCAGTTCCGGCAAGGGTTTTTGTTCCTGTCTGGCATATCGTTGCATCGGCGCCGGCATTGGCGGTTGGTGATTTTTGAATGGTCAAAACCATTACATCATCAGCCGATACAGTGCAGGGCGAAATAGCGGATGCTGTGAGTGTCAAATTAACTGTCCCATTGGTAATGTCATTCAAACCTGGCGTGTAAACCGGGGTTAATGAACCTGTTGAACTAAAAGTTCCATTCCCACTGGTTGTCCACAATAGGCTGGAATAATTAGTGGCTTCACCTGATAAATTTGCAGTTCCGCTCTGGCATATCGTTGCATCGGCGCCGGCATTGGCGGTTGGTGATTTCTGAATGGTTAAAACCATTACATCATCAGCCGATACAGTGCAGGGCGAAATAGCGGATGCTGTGAGTGTCAAATTAACGGTTCCATTAGCAATGTCGCTCGCACCTGGCGTGTAAACCGGGGTTAATGAACTTGTCGAACTAAAGGTTCCATTCCCACTGGTTGTCCACAATACGCTGGCATAGTTGGTTGCAGTTCCGGCAAGGGTTTTTGTTCCTGTCTGGCATATCGTTGCATCGGCGCCGGCATTGGCGGTTGGTGATTTCTGAATGGT
>CALFEP010000090.1 GCA_937950125.1 uncultured Bacteroidota bacterium | reverse complement strand
GATGCAGTAGAACCATTTGCTTATGGTAATACTACTGTGACTTGGACAATTACTGATGGTTCAGGCAACATTGCTACCTGCGAACAGGTTGTAACAGTTTACACACCTGATCCAACTGCTTACGCTGGCGATAATGTAAATATTTGTGAAGGTACTTCATATGAAATACTTGATGCTACTGCAACAAATTATGGCTCAGTATTGTGGACTGGTGGTGCTGGAGTGTTTAATGATGCTACCCTGGTGAATCCAATTTATACTCCTGATCCTTCAGAGTATGGTAGCAATGTTTATTTAACACTCACTGCTCAGCCAATAAGCCCATGTGTTGCTGCCGCATCTGATGTGATTCAGATTTTTATTTATGTAAACCCAACTGCATTTGCAGGAAACCCTGCAACCGTTTGTGCCGGAGATTCTTATTTACTGATTGATGCAAGTGCCGAAAATTTTATGGGAGTTTCTTGGTCAACGGATGGTGATGGTGATTTTGATAATCCTACGATACAGAATCCTACCTATACACCTGCAGGATCTGACATTGGAAATGTGGTAACGCTTACCATGATTGTTTTTGCAAACACACCTTGTACCATTAATGCTTTCTCTGATATGTTGCTTACAGTTCAATTGATGCCTTCGGTTGAATTAGGTGCAGATATTATAGCTTGTGCTAATGCAGCTTCAGTTGAATTGAATGCTACTTTAACCGGTGGACCTTATGCTTCGGTGCTCTGGTCAGAAAATGGAATGGGTAGCATTGTTGATCCTACTGTTGTTCCGGCCTCATATGTACCTGATCCTTCAGATGTTGGAAATACAGTAATCTTCGTATTGGATGTAATTCCAGAAACTCCTTGTTCAGGTACAGTATCTGACTACTTTGCGCTTACATTCCAACCATTGCCAACTGTAAATCCGGGACCTGATGCAACTATTAATTCAGCTCAGAATTATACCATAAGCGGAGCAAGCGCAAGCAATAACAATGGTGTCCTCTGGACCACAACCGGTGATGGTACATTCACAGGTTCTGGTACTTTAACTCCGACGTACTATCCTGGTGCACAGGATATCATCGACGGTGAAGTATTCCTCTGGATTGAAGCATTTGCAATTAATCCGTGTACTGTTAGTGCCGAAGACAACATGGCGTTAACAATTGAGGGATTACCTCCGGTTGTTGTAATTACATCGCCTCTTGATGGTGCTGTTGTTAATTACAACCCTGTAACAATCACTGGAACTGCTACTGATCCTGAAAACAATGTCAGCTTTGTTGAAGTAAGGGTAAATGGTGGGCCATGGCAGCTTGCCACTGGAACAAATAACTGGTCAATTAGCGTTACATTAGGCCAACCGTGCGACAATCTGATTGAAGCAAGAGCAACTGATACTCAGTTGTTAGAATCTGCTATTGTTTCGATAGAAGTTGAAATGCATGGTCAGGTTATTCCATTGCAGGCTGGATGGCAGTTTATTTCAAGCTACATCAATCCTGTAAATACAAGTTTACCAGTAATTTATCAAGGATTAACTCCGCTGAATAACCTTATCATGATGAATAATCAGACAGGTCAGATTTACTCTCCAACATTCGGAAATACCATTGGACCATGGAATCCATACGTGGGTTACAAGGTTAAGATGAACACCACCGGATCCTTGCAGATGTACGGTGAAAATGTACCTAATCAGACATTGAACCTGCCGAAGTATTCGTACCTGCCTGTATTAACCAACTTTGCAGTTGATATTACCGACATCTTCAGCCCGTCAGAAGTACTCCTTATCTACGAACAGCAGACCAACAGTGTTTACTGGCCTGATGGAGGAATCACAACCACGCTCACGCAACTGAAGCCGGGCTACGGTTATCTTACTCAGCTGAAGAATCCGACAACCATTGAATATCCGCCATTTACGGATTGTCCGTTGATTCCATTCTCATACGATAATGCACAATTACAGAATACAAGCCCATGGAAACTCAACCGTTCAGCAGATGTACACCTGATTAACATTCAGGAATCTGCGCTCGCTTCGATTCCAGGATATGATTTCATTGGCGCATTCAACAGTGATGGTACATGTATTGGTTATGTTGACCTGAAACTTAACACTGGAAGCCAGTTGCTCACAGTTTATGGAAACGACGACACAACCGATGATGTTGATGGTGCACTTGAGAATGAAGTTATTACATTAATTGCTTACAATTCGGCTGATCAGACTCAGGAAACACTGCAGGCTGTTTACAGCAAGGCTATGCCAAATAACGATGGTACTTTTGTACCTGGTGGTGCCTCTATGATCGTTGAATTGAAAGCCACTACAACCGGAGTTGCAGATATTGCTTCTGACCTCAACGTACAATTGTTCCCGAATCCTGCTAAGGAAAAGGTAACGATCGTTCATTCAGGAGAGGTTAATGCTGAACTCATTGTGAACATCATTGGCACAGATGGAGCTCTTGTGAAGTCTGTTGTTATGACTGAGAAGTCAATGCAAATTGACCTTACTAATATTAAACCCGGCGTTTACATCGTGAAACTTGAAAGCGAAGGAAAAGTTGCCATTCAACGCCTGGTTGTTCAATAGGCTGATAAAGCTTAATTAATAAAATCCCCCGTGCTTTTTATGTACGGGGGATTTTTTTTTTGTTTTTTTCACCATAAACATTGCCGACATTTTTTTTGTAAAATTTCCTTTAATGAGCTCAGTCTAAAAAGGTCTTGTTTTGGAAAATGCCTCAAAACCCACACTGAGCTTGCCGAAGTATCAAGAAAACCTGCCTGAGGCAGACAGGCACTTAATAGTACAAAGTACAGATTATCAATGAAATAGAAATTAGGAACTCCTGGCCTGATATTGATTTTCTGTTAATTACAAGAACTGATTCGTAGTTCACTTTGTCGCTGATTTTAGATTGCTACATTGGTTTTACTAAAGAAACACTATTTTAAAGAGTTGATGTTTGGAAAATGGGGATTCCTCCCTTATTTCGGCTAAGCTCAATACAAGTCGGTCGGAAAGACCTTTTCGCAGTTTAGTAGAAAGTGGGGGGGAGAGAGTGCGGCGGCGAAGCCGCCGCACTCTCTCCCCTCAGTTCGCCCCAGCAATCCGGTCATTTCGAGCGAAATCCCGCAAAATGCGGGATTGTAGTGAGAAATCCACATTAATAAGCAACATTCTCGTTTCGACTGCCAAACCCACCTTTGTCAAGTTTTGAAGATAGACCTGCCTGCTTTCGTGTTTGTGGCTGCTAATCCGACCGGCATGAATCTGAAATTTTACGACAATTAATTTTACGACAAGTCAGGAGTACTGAAATTAGAAAATTTTGTGCCTGCCTGGAGGCAGACAAGTTTTTGTGCTGCCTGGAGCAGACAGTCTTTGGTGGATAAAAAAATAGTTATTTGTCTGGACTGTTTAATAAATTTCAAAACCTCAATATCTACTGCTTTTCAACCACATACATTGAATAATCCCGAAATAGTTTGTTACTTAAAGAATAATTTTACAAAGCCTTTAAATCTCAAATCTAGGTAAAAAAATAATGACCAATGTTAGCAGAAATAAAATCAAGACATTAATGGATGACATTTTTTT
>CALFEP010000089.1 GCA_937950125.1 uncultured Bacteroidota bacterium | reverse complement strand
TGGAATGATGGAAAAATGGAATGATGGAAAAGTGGAATGATGGAATGATGGAATGATGGAAAAATGGAATGGTGGAAAAATGGAAAGGTGGAATGATGGAATGGTGGAATGGTGGAAAAATGGAATGGTGGAATAATGGAAAAATGGAATGATGCGGGGTTCCGATCTCTCAGCGGGATCGGAACTCTTTGCGAAAGCGTTTTTCATGATTTTCAGCATGGAATTCAGGAAAGTTTTTCAGGTGGCAGATATTTTCAGCAGATCTTCTGGCGTATCAATGGCTACACTTTCTTTATCAGTAATTTGTGTGTGAATGCTGTAACCATTTTCAAGCCAGCGAAGCTGTTCCAACGACTCGGCAATTTCGAGGGTTCCCAAAGGCAACTTTACCAGTTCGCCTAAAACATCGGTTCTGTAACCGTAAATTCCAATGTGTTTGTAAAAATCACCTTTTTCGAGCCATTCTTCGGTTTTCAGGTTCCTGTAAAAGGGCAGGGTTTGACGGCTGAAATACAGCGCCTGGCCACCTTTGCCGGTAACTGCCTTCACCACATTGTGATTGAAAAGCTCGTTCAGGTCATTTATTTTTTTGATGAGTGTGGCAATTTTCACCGCATCATTCAAAAAAAGTTTAGCCAGGCTGTCGATTTGCGAAGGATCAATAAAAGGTTCGTCGCCCTGAATGTTGATGGCCACATCGAAACTCAGTCCGCCGGCTTTCAGTTTTTCGACAACTTCGTGGCAGCGGTCGGTGCCACTTTTATGTGATTCAAGTGTTATCATGCAGTTTCCGCCGAATCTGGCGGCTTCTGCAGCAATGCGTTGGTCGTCGGTGGCTACGTAAACATCGTTCAAAAGCAATGTTTTTTTTGCCTGTTCATAAACCCGTCTTATCATGGTTTTGCCGCCAATATCCACCAGGGGTTTTCCGGGAAAGCGCGTGGAGGCATACCTTGCGGGGATGATTCCGATTATTTTCATTTTGTTTCTTTTTTCTGACCAAATTCCATCAGGAAAGCTTTCATAAAAGCGTTGAGGTCGCCATCCATGATGGTCTGTACATTGCTGGTTTCAAATCCGGTGCGAAGGTCTTTCACCAGTTTGTAAGGGTGCATGACGTAGGACCTGATTTGCGAGCCCCATTCAATTTTTCGTTTGCTGCCTTCAATTTCGGCGATGGTTTCCTTTTTCTTGCGAAGCTCTATTTCGTAAAGCTGCGATTTGAGCATGCGCATGGCTTTGTCGCGGTTTTGCATCTGTGAGCGGGTTTCCTGACATTCGATGATGATGCCGGTTGGCTCGTGGCGAAGGCGGACGGCGGTTTCAACCTTGTTTACATTTTGACCTCCGGGGCCGCTCGAGCGGAAAGTGTCCCACGAAATGTCGGCTGGGTTGATCACGATTTCGATGGAATCGTCGATCATGGGATAGGCGTAAACAGAGGCAAACGAGGTGTGCCGCTTGTTGGCCGCATCAAACGGCGAGAGCCTGACCAGCCGGTGAACCCCGTTTTCGCATTTCAGGTAACCGTAAGCATAATCGCCGACAAATTCAAGCGAAACGGATTTTATTCCCGCTACATCACCCTCCTGGAAATCGATTTCTTTTACCTTGTAATTGTTGCGCTCGCCCCAGCGGATGTACATGCGCATGAGCATCTGTGCCCAGTCCTGGCTTTCGGTTCCCCCGGCGCCCGGGTTGATGTGAAGGATGGCGCCAAGCTGATCTTCAGGGTCGCTGAGCATGTTTTTAAACTCGATGTCGTCAACCAGTTTCAGGGATTTTTTGTACTGATTGTCCAGGTCATCCTCGGTGGCTTCGCCTTCGTTGAAAAACTCCTGGATAACCTTTAAATCCTCAAAATTGGTGACCACATTCTGGTAACTCTCGGTCCAGAATTTCCGGTCGCGGATTGATTTAAGGATGATTTCGGCTTTTTTTGGATCGTTCCAGAAGTCGGGCTGATGTGTTATTTCCTCCTCTTCTTTAATTTTTTCCAGTTTGCTGGAAATGTCAAAGATACCTCCATAGGGCTTCCACCCTTTTACCCAGGTCTTTGATGTTTTCTGGTAATGTCATTTTTTATTTTGTGTTAAATAGTTTGTAAATCAAATCGGGTTCGTAACCTTTGGAAACCAAAAACATGGTTATTTTCTGTTGTCTGTTAAAACGGTCGGGTTCTTTTAGTTCTCTTTCTTTTTTCAAAAACAGTGTTTTAAGGTTCTGCAAATAGTCTTTCAGGTTTATTTTTTCGAATGCATCCTTAATTAGCGGGGAGGCGACGTTTTTGGATCTGAGGGCAGCTTCAATTTTTACTCGGCCCCATTTGTTCTGGTTTATTTTGCTTCTTGTAAAAAGTTCAGCATAACGCCGATCGGAGATAAATCCTTCTTTTGTAAGCTTTTCGGTAATAATTCCGATAAAATCGCCTGCATTCCATTCGTACAATTTTCTGATGACGTCCTGTTGACAGTGTTCCTGGCCGGCACAATATTTTTTGGCTTTCTCGAGGGCTACTTCTTCGGTAATTTTTTCGCTATCAATACTTTTCATCATGCATTCTGCAATAATTTTTCAACCAGCTCAGGAACGGCTTTTCCGGCTTTTTCGGTTATGACCGTAAGATTTTGTACACCTGCGATTGGCCGGGCATCGGGATTGACCACAAAAACCGGATTTTGCTGAGGCACGTAATTTACAAGGCCTGCAGCCGGATAAACCAGCAGTGATGTTCCGATAACCAGAAAGATGTCAGCCGATTCAGTAATTTTTACTGCTTTCTGAATATTGTCAACCGGCTCACCAAACCAAACCACGTGAGGCCTCAACTGGCTTCCTTTTTCGCATTTGTCGCCCATTTTCAGCTCCCAGCCCTGGATGTTGTAAACCAGATTTTCATCGGCGGTGCTTCTGGCTTTCCTGATTTCACCGTGAAGGTGAAGTATGTATTTCGATCCGGCTCTTTCGTGCAAATCATCCACATTTTGGGTGATGATGGTAACATCAAACTTCTTTTCAAGATTTACGAGTGCCAGGTGGGCAGGGTTTGGGTGAACTTCGAGCAATTGTTTTCGCCGTTGGTTGTAAAACTCAAGCACCAGTCCGGGGTTTCGTTTCCATGCTTCGGGGCTTGCCAAATCTTCAAAGCGGTGGGTTTTCCAGAGTCCATTGTCATCCCTGAATGTTTTCACGCCACTTTCGGCGCTAATGCCTGCTCCCGACAAAACAACCAGTTTTTTCATCATATTTTTAAGAAAAAACAAGCAGGCACCCCGCATGAATAAGCCGGAATGCCTGCCTGTAAATATTTTAGAAACGTCAACCTATCAAATTCATGTCGTCCAGCACCTTGGTAATGCTACGTACCTGGTTGGCCGAATCGTGAAGCATTTTGTATTCTTTTTCGTTGAGGTTCAACTCAATAATTTCTTCGATGCCGTTTTTTCCCAATTTTACGGGAACGCCAATGTACAGGTCTTTGATGCCGTATTCGCCGTTGAGGCGTGCACACACCGGGTGAATTCTTTTCTGATCGTCAACAATCGATTCAACCATCTGAGCGGCTGCGGCTCCGGGCGCATACCAGGCCGAAGTTCCCATGAGGTTAACCAGTTCGCCGCCACCTTTGCGTGTACGTTCAACAATCTTGTCTATTTCCTGTTTGCCCAATAATTCAGTAATGGGAATTCCTTTTACGGAAGTGTAGCGGCGCAACGGAACCATCGAATCGCCATGGCCGCCAAGCAGAAGGGCGTGAATGTCCTTGGGTGACACATTCAAGGCTTCGGCCAGAAAAGCAGTGTAGCGTCCGGTGTCCAATATACCGGCCATTCCAAATACTTTGCGTGAAGTTTTGTTGGCGGCTCTCCAGGCGGCATACGTCATCACATCCAGCGGGTTTGAAACCACAATGATGATGGCTTCGGGTGAGTATTTGATCACTTTGTCGGTAACGTCCACAATAATCTGAGCGTTGGTTTTTATCAGGTCGTCGCGGCTCATGCCCGGTTTACGGGGTATTCCCGAGGTAATGACTACTATGCCCGATCCCTTGGTACGAAGGTAGTCGTTGGTGACCCCAACCACCCTTGTGTCGAAATTATTGATAGACGATGTTTGCCAGATGTCAAGGGCTTTTCCTTCGGCAACACCTTCTTTAATATCTACCAAAACCACCTCCTTTGCCAGGTCTTTGTGAGCAATCACGTTTGCACAGGTGGCTCCAACATTTCCGGCTCCAATTACGGTTATTCTTTCCATAAAATATTTTTAATTATTGATTAAAACGCTAAATTATTGATTAACAAATCAAAAGGCAAAAATAGGAAATATGAAGAAGTGTGAATTCGTTAGCCTTCGCCGGTATTTGATTTTATGAAAATTTAACAAAAACCAAAAACCTTTGGGAAAAGGCGGTTAATATAGTGTATTGATGTTGGTATTGAGCGATTTAAAAGCAAGCATGATAACAATTATCATGGTACCGAAAAATACCAGCCCCAGGAGCAGGTAGTCACGCGAAATGAGATTGAATACAAAAAAACCGTGAAAGAAAATGGCAGCGGTAAGTCCGGTGAACGAATCGAGCGATTGTGTCCTGAATTTTGCCATTCCAACAAAAAATCCCATCAAAATCCCTATCAGCAGGTTGGCTAAAGGGATTACGTAATTTACAGCCAGGATATCGGAAGTTAAATTTCAGGTAAGGTAAAAATAGACATTGGCTGTGGTCGAAAAACCCAAAGCGATCATCAGCGAAAATAAAATTCCATCGAAAGGTTTGGTAATAATTTCTTTTGGAATATAATAAAAACGGAGTATCAGGAATTTTACAATTTCGGCCATGAAACCAACCATGATAAAGGAAAAGAAAATAATGCGCCGAAGGCTTGTAAAAGAAGAAAGCCAATAGGTACTGATAACGTAAATTACCAGAATCATCGGAATTACAGTGAGTATTCCGGCGATGTATGATCCGGCAAACAGTCTGAATTCCCTTTTTCCCATAAGTTTCATGGCCAGAAGAACGAGAATCAGGAATAAAAGAGGGGAGATGAGAAGTGGGATAATTTCAAGTACTTTCATAAAATCCGGATTATAAATGGCGGTTTGTCAATTTTTATAAATTTACAGCAAAAATAATCAAAGATTTTTTTTGAGAACGAAAAGAAGTTTATTTAACAGAAATTTAAACATTTAAACAGAAAATAATTGAAAGGTATAGTCATCAGATCAACAGGGAGTTGGTTTACGGTAAGGGAGCAAAATGGCGATATTGTTGAATGCAAGCTCAAAGGTTCGTTCAGGATTAAAGGAATAAAAACCACCAGCCCGGTGGCTGTTGGCGACAAGGTTGAATTCTATATTCCTCAGGGACAGGATGCCGGACTGATCACCGACATATTGCCACGCACTAATCACATCATTCGCAAATCGACCAATTTATCGAAGGTTTCGCACATTATTGCTGCAAATATTGACCTTGCTCTGCTCATTGTTACGTTGAAAGATCCGATAACATCGCCGGGTTTTATCGATCGGTTTCTGGTTACATCCGAAGCCTACCACATCCCGGCGGCCATTGTTTTCAACAAAACTGATATTTATGATGATTACCTTTTGGAAAAGCTGGATGCGGTAATGAAGGTTTATGAAAATGCCGTCTACAAAACCTTTAGGGTTTCTGCCCTTACCGGAGAAAATGTGAATTTGGTTGCTGATGAAATCCGTGATAAAATCAATCTGTTTTCGGGCATTTCAGGTGTTGGGAAATCGGCGTTGATCAATGCCATCGAACCTGGTCTGAAACTTAAAACAGGTAACATTTCGGTTTATCATCAAAAAGGTAAACACACCACTACTTTTCCCGAAATGCACCCGCTTTCGCATGGCGGCTATATTGTTGATACTCCAGGAATACGCGAGTTTGGCCTGGTTGAATTCAGAAAGGAAGAAATTGCTGAGCGGTTTCCCGAAATGCGAAACCTGATGCACAAATGCCAGTTTAACAACTGTACCCACATACACGAGCCTAATTGTGGGGTAAAAAAGGCGCTTGAAGAGGGCACTTTTCCCATTACCCGTTACCGGAGCTATCTGAAAATTTACAACGACGATTATCTGGACAAAGAACTCTGGGAATGGGAATAAGGCAAACAGAATAATACCACCCGCAGCCGCTCGTTTATATTTTTTCTTTCAATAAAAACAATCATGAATGTAGTTGAACTTATTAACGACTTTGTCCCCACACTCCACAAGTCCGACAGGGCAGCAACCGCCCTCATCTGGATGGATGAATTCAAGGTGCGCCATTTGCCCGTGGTCGATCATCACAACCATACCTACCTGGGGTTGGTTTCGGAGGCCGAACTTCTGAGCATTGACGATGACGAAAAAATCATCTCAAAAATTTTTAACAACCTACCTGGACACTGTATCAACCAAAACGACCACTTTTTCAATGCACTGAATTTCATGACAACACTTAACCTGACCGTTCTCCCCGTTGTTGATGACGATAAAAAATATCTGGGATTGATTACAGGCGAAGGCTTGCTGAAACAAATTGCTGAAACCATGTCAGTTTCAAATCCGGGTGGTATTATCATTCTCAATATCAATCAAAATGATTATTCGCTCGCCGAAATCGTTCGAATTGTTGAAGCCAACGACACCAAAATACTCAGCACAAGTGTGAAAACCATTCCCAACTCTGCCAACATGATTGTCACCCTGAAATTAAACCGGATAAACATTGAGCCGGTAATTCAAACGTTTTACCGCTTTCAGTACGACATCAGGGCGTATTACGGTGAAAACGAGAAAGATGAAGAGCTGATCAGGGAAAGATACAATTCGCTGATGACTTACCTGAACCTGTAGCGGGGTTTCGTGATCATAATCAAAACATTGTATATTTGAGCCCATTTTTCAGGGATTGGTGATGAACCGGATAATTATTGTTTTGATTCTGTTGATGCACATGCCAGCTATTGGACAGCCAGGCTTTTCGAAGCGACACTTGAGTGCCGACAGCATCGTTATTCATTGCGACCTGGCTAATATTAAAAATGGAATTGTGGTCGATTCGGTTGTCATTGTTGGAAACAAGCAAACGAAAGCAAAAATAATATTCAGAGAATTAACCTTTAAAATCGGCGATACCATTCAGACCTGGGATTTTGGTAACCGGCTTGGCAATTCACGACAAAACCTGCTCAACACCTCACTCTTCAACTTTGTAACTATTGCCGATTCGATAATATCGGATAACCATTTTACCCATGTTGTGTTAACTGTGACACTTATCGAACAATGGTACGTGTGGCCGTTTCCAATTGTCGAAATCTCGGACAGGAACTTTAATGCGTGGTGGGAAAACAAAGATTTTAACAGGCTCAACTATGGTTTTTACATCGTTGCCGAAAACATGCGGGGCAGGATGGAAACCATGAAAATATTGGTAAGAGCCGGGTACGACGAACGTTACGAACTCAGTTACACCATTCCTTACATCAATCAAAAACAAACCATTGGAGCGGGTTTGGGTGTTGGTTGGAGTCAAAACCATGAAATAGCTTACCAAACCGTCAACAATAAACTTCAGTTTGTAAAAGACGAAAATCAGTTTCTTTACAAAAATTACTATTCCTACCTGTATTTAATGCACCGGCACTCGTTTTACGATTACCACATCATTCAGGGGGGCTACAATTTTTATTCATTTGGCGACACTGTGTTGAAACTAAACCCTGACTATTCGTTTAACAATCTTGGAACCAATGAATACTTTTCGCTTACCTACAGGTTTATTTCTGATCACCGCGATTCCAAGATTTACCCTCTTTCGGGCTATTTTGTCGAGGGTTCAATTACCAAAAGTGGCATTGGAATGTTGTTAAATAACCATATTAATATGCTCGAGGTAGCAGGATCGCTGAGAAAATACGCAGGAATTTCAAAAAAATTCAACATCAGCAGTGATGTCTCTGGCAAACTTTCATTCAACCCGCATCAGCCGTATTTTTTTCAGAAAGGGTTGGGCTACGACCGTATGTTTGTAAGAGGTTACGAATTGTACGTGATTGATGGTCAAAATTACTGGCTCTGGAAAAACACCCTGAAATACACCCTGATACCCACCCGTGTAAAAAATATCGGGCTGATAAAATCCGATAAATTCAGCCGGATACATTATGCCGCCTACTTCAACTGGTTTATCGATGCAGGATATGTGGGTGCTTACAAAAATTACGAACAGGACGACCTTTCCAACAAATTGCTCCTGGGTACCGGTCTGGGGCTGGATTTTGTAACGTACTACGATATTGTTTTCCGGATAGAATTCTCGGTAAACCGCAATGGAGAAAGCGGCTTTTTTATCCATTTCAGAAACACGTTGTGAAGAAGATGACAACGAATTCAGTTTTGTACCTTTAAATATTGTCCTTTTAAAATTGGTGTACTTTTGCCAACCATACAGGTTTAAAAACAAAGAGGTGTATGAAGGTAGCTTTGTTTGGAAAAGTGTTTTCTGACGACGGCGTAGTTTACCTGCAGCAGTTGATCGACAAATTGCACAATACCCGCTGCAGACTGGTGGTTTATGAGCCTTTTTATAAACTGATCAGGAATAAAATCTCCATTAAGTGCGATGTAAACCTTTTTAATACTCATAAAGAACTAAAGGACAGTGCCAACATACTTTTTTCGATAGGTGGCGATGGCACCCTGCTTGATACCATCACCCTTGTCAGAGATACCGGTTTACCGGTTTTGGGCGTTAATCTGGGGCGGCTTGGGTTTCTGTCGAGCATTTCGTGCGACGAAATTATACCCGCCATCGACCATATTATCGATGGTAATTTTCAACTCGAAAAACGCACCATGCTTACGTTGGAAAAACCCGATGGTTTGTTTGAAGACCTTAATTTTGCCCTAAACGAACTTTCAATTACAAAAACCGATAACAACAGCCTGGCCGTTGTAAATGTACACATCGACAATCATTTTCTAAACACCTACTGGGCCGATGGGTTGATTGTGGCCACCACAACGGGCTCAACTGCTTATTCGCTGAGTTGTTTCGGTCCGATTATCACACCTGTTTGCGAAAATTTTGTAATAACCCCCATTGCAAGCCATAACCTCACAGTTCGCCCTATTGTCATCTCCGACAAAAGCGAAATCAGGATAAGTGTGGGTGGGCGCAACCGACAATACCTGGTTGGCCTCGATTCGCGTTTTCGAACCATTGCACAAAACCAGGAACTTGTCATCCGAAAGGCTGCCTTTAAACTGAACCTCGTACAGTTGCCCAACAAAGATTTTTATTCAACCATTCGCGAAAAACTTCTCTGGGGAAAGGATCACCGGAATTAAACCTCATCATAAACTCCATTGGTTTGTTAATGCTTTCCCGCACAAAGTTTTTACATTCCCGAAAGGACTGTGAAATATTGCCTTACATACTAAAATCGGCCAAGTTGAGTTTAAAAATGGAATTTTGGTAAAACCATGATGAGGAAAATATCAAACTTATCCATTGCTCTAACATTGTTGGTGATGGTTGTTGCATGTCAGAAAATGAAGGAAGATGCTGTTTATCCTTCAATCATTCTTCA
Source organism: uncultured Bacteroidota bacterium (assembly GCA_937950125.1). Lineage (GTDB taxonomy): Bacteria > Bacteroidota > Bacteroidia > Bacteroidales > 4484-276 > CALFEP01. Next base: position 32,278 of record CALFEP010000089.1, on the reverse strand, counting down.
GGGCAATAATCCAATGAAGTTAATCAGGGATTGCACCTGGACCGATCCCGGGTTTTCGGTAAAAGATGATAAACCCGGAACACAGCTTTTTACCACCGGATTACAAAACACCAGCACCACCGGGCAGTTTTATGTCGATTACATTGCCGTTGATGCCGACAGCAACAAGATGACAGCCCGCCGGGTGGTAAACATCAGCCCCCTCGAATCTCAGGATATAGTGGGAAGTTATCAGGTGGTTGACACCATCAGGCCCGACAATTTCATAATGAATTACAAAGCAACTATTTCAAAATACAGCTCATCGCCTCTACTTTTAAAAATAAATTATTTGAAGGACAGCATCATGGCTTTTATTACTTTCGATTCCATTGGAAATCTTACCGTTAACTACAACAATAATGACACCTTGGTGATGGGCGCTGGCAGATTTCACTGCCATAAAACCAGTTTCAGGTTGGAGTATTATGTAAACCCACCTCAGCACAACGAGATTCATAAAGCAACTTTCTTCAAATCAAAATAAGCTGCAGCGCAAATGTTGAAACAAAAAATAATGATGTTTTTGCTGGCAACAATGCTTTGTTCGGCGGTTCAATTATTTGGTCAGGTGGTCGAACTTGGTATTTTTGGGGGTGGCTCGTATTACATTGGTGAACTGAACCCCGACAGGCAGTTCTTCTTTACCAGGCCGGCTCTTGGGGTAAATGCACGTTTTAATGTTGACGACCGTTGGTCGGTAAAGTTGGGAGGATACCGGGGCACCCTCACCGGTGACGATGCTGTAAGGAAATCGAACGAAATGAGAAACCTGCGTTTTACTACCGCCATCACCGAATTATCGGCAGTGGTTGAGTTAAATTATTTGGATTACTTTATCGGAAGTTCCAACCATTATTTTACGCCCTATCTTTATGCAGGCCCAGCACTTTTTCGTTTTAACCCCAAAGCAGAATACATGGGTAACATGATTTCGCTTCACGATGCCGGCACCGAAGGTCAAACCATCGGACAGGGCAAAAAATATAACCTGTTTGGTTTTGCTGCTGTATTTGGCCTTGGTGTGAAGTACAGCATTGGCAGCAGGCTGGGATTAACACTGGACTGGGGCATGCGTAAGGCTTTTACCGATTTTTTGGACGATGTCAGCGGCAACTATGCCGATTTCAGCCAGTCCACCGGACTGGTTACCGATGCAACGCTGGTTTTGTCTGATCCCTCCGCCATTAAGCACCAACCCTCCGTTCAGCGCGGAAACCCTGAAAACAACGATTGGTACGCTATTGCAGGGTTAACCATAATTTACAGGTTTACCATTGGTGAAAAAACAAGCTGTAAGGATTTTGAACGATCAAACAATAATAAATAATACTTTTGCCAACCTTCAAAAAAAAGGTATTGTACTATTAATTAAGATAATCCATTGATAAAGCAAATTAGGGCAAATGAGTTTACGGGATAAAATAGACATTAAAAAACTACCACAACATGTTGCTGTTATCATGGATGGCAATGGAAGATGGGCAAAGAAGCAGGGTAAACTCAGGACCTTCGGCCACGAAAATGGTGTGATAGCAGTGCGTGAAACCACCGAAGCCGCAGCCGAAATCGGCATTAAATACCTTACCCTGTATGCTTTTTCGACCGAAAACTGGAAACGTCCGCGCCGTGAGGTGGAAGCACTCATGAGCCTGTTGATAAAAACCATCAACAACGAAATGAAAACCCTCAACGATAACAATATCCGACTGATGGCGATTGGAAACCTCAGCGCACTGAACAAAAACACCTATTCCAACCTGATGGGAGCCATCGAAAATACCCGGAACAACACCCGGATGAACCTGGTACTTGCCCTGAGCTATAGTTCACACTTCGAAATTACCGAAGCAGTGAAACAAATTGCCCTCAAAGTGAAACAGAACGAACTAAATATTGATAGAATCGATGAAAACCTGATTTCACAACATCTTTATACCAAAGACTTTCCCGACCCTGAACTACTCATCCGAACCAGCGGCGAATACCGGATCAGCAACTTTTTACTATGGCAATTAGCATACTCCGAAATGTATTTTTCGCCCAAATTGTGGCCCGATTTCAGAAAGGAAGACCTTTACGAAGCCCTGATCGATTATCAGCACAGAGAACGGAGATTTGGCCGGACAAGCGAGCAAATCAGTGAAATAGAAAAATAAGTAATGAAGAAAATCTCAATTCCCAACATACATCTTCCACACAAGGTACTGCTCTCAGGTTTAATCCTGCTGATGCTTTTTTTATGGATTCCTGATGTTGTTTCACAAATTACACTGGGTAATGACAATTTCAAAATCGATTACTTCGAACCCAAAGAGTACGAAATCGGCGGCATTACTGTTTCGGGGGTTAAATACCTCGATCAGAATGTTTTGATTATGATTTCCGGCCTGGGTGTGGGCGATAAGGTTACCATTCCCGGCGATAAATTCAAAGATGCTATTACCAAACTCTGGAACCAGGGGCTTTTTGAATACGTGGGTATTTCGGCCACTGATATTAAGGAAAACCTGATTTTTCTGAATATCGACCTGCGCGAACGACCACGGCTATCGAAATATACCTTCAAAGGAGTTAAAAAAGCAGAAGCCGACAAGCTGAAAGAAGAAATTAAAATTTCCACCGGTGATGTGGTTACCGACAACCTGATCACAACCTCCAGAAACAGCATTCAAAAACATTTTAAAGAAAAAGGCTATCTGGATGTTGATGTTTCGATTGAGCAGGAGCCTGATACCCTTAAAGTTAATAGTGTCGTTTTAACCTTTAACATTGATAAAAAAGACCGCATTAGAATTTACCAGATTGATGTTCAGGGCAATCAATATTTAAACGACAGACAGGTGCTCAGATCCCTGAAAAAAACAAAGGAAAAGGGCGTTTTTAAACCCTTCGACGACGTTGAAATGCTGATCTGGAACTCGGTGAAAACCGCTTTCCAGCTCGATTTTGACTCGTTGGTTGAATATGCTGCAAATTATGCCCACGAGCATGCCAAGTTGCGTATTTTCAAATCTTCAAAATACATTCAGGATGAGTATGAAGAAGATAAACGAACCCTAATCGACAAGTATAATGCACAGGGGTACCGCGATGCAAAAATTGTCATGGATTCGATTTACCGCAACGACGACAAGACCATCAACATCGATCTGAAACTTGATGAAGGACATCGGTATTATTTCGGAAACATAACCTGGGTTGGCAACACCATATATTCAGCTGAATACCTGAGCAATATCCTGAAAATTAAAAAGGGTGATGTTTACAACCAGGAAGCCCTTAATACGAACCTTTCGTTTAACCCAAACGGCGTTGACGTGAGTTCGCTTTACCTCGACGACGGGTATCTTTTCTTTCAGGCAATCCCCATGGAGGTAAGGGTTGAAAACGATACCATTGATATCGAAATCCGCATCAGAGAAGGAAAACAGGCAAGGATAAACAAGGTATTGGTAAAAGGTAACACCAAAACCAATGACAGGGTTGTAATCCGCGAAATCCGATCGAGACCGGGTCAGCTTTTCAGCCGTTCGGATGTTATCCGCACCACACGCGAACTTGCACAGCTGCGGTATTTCAACCCGGAAAAAATATCTCCCGACATTCAACCCAATCCTGCCGACGGAACTGTTGACATCATTTATTCTGTCGAGGAAACCTCGTCTGACCAGGTAGAACTATCGGGAGGCTGGGGCTACGGCAGGGTGATAGGAACGCTGGGGCTTTCGTTTAACAACTTTTCGCTGCGCAACTTTTTCGACAAATCGGCCTGGCGTCCCATTCCGTCGGGCGACGGGCAAAAACTGTCGCTCAGGGTGCAAAGCTATGGCAGAGGCTACATAAGCTACAGTGCCTCGTTTATTGAGCCCTGGCTTGGAGGCAGAAAACCCAACTCATTCAGTGTTTCTTACTACCATTCGCTGTATTCCAACGGTTATTCAAAAAACAATCCACTGCGCTCTTCCTTTGTCATCGACGGCGTGTCAGTTGGTCTGGGAAAAAGGCTTGAATGGCCCGACGACTTTTTCACCCTCATGCAATCGGTTAATTTCCAGCTATATAACCTGAAAAACTATTCATCAATTTTTACTTTTGGCGATGGAACCGGAAAATACAACAACTACAACTACTCCGTTACCCTCGCAAGAAATTCAATTGATGCACCCATTTTCCCGCGTTCAGGTTCCGAGGTTTCGGTTATGCTCGAACTCACCCCACCATATTCACTGTTCTCTGACAAGGATTACGCAACCCTTGACGATGACGAAAAGTACGAGTGGATTGAATACCATAAATGGAAAATTAAGGCAAGTTATTACACAAAACTGATTGGAAACCTGGTGCTAAGCACCCGGACACAATTTGGGTTTCTGGGAGCATACAACAGCGACATTGGGGTTACACCCTTCGAAAGATTTTACCTTGGCGGCGACGGGCTGTCGGGCTACAATAACCTGGATGGCCGCGAGCTGATTGGGATGCGGGGTTATGGCAACGAAACCATTACACCCAATTATTACCTTAATTCGCGCATCGGTGGAACCATCTACAACAAGAACACTTTTGAGCTGCGCTATCCATTGTCGCTCAATCCAAATGCTACCATTTATGCCCTTGCCTTCCTCGAAGCCGGTAATTCATGGGCCGATTTCCCCAATTTCAGCCCGTTTAATCTGTACCGGTCAGCAGGCTTTGGATTAAGGGTGTTTTTGCCAATGTTTGGCGTGTTGGGTCTTGACTGGGGTTATGGCTTTGATGATGTTCCTGGAATTCCAAGCGCCAACAAGGGACAATTCCACTTCTCCATCAACCAGTCCATCGATTAATCCGGAAATTAGAGGAATTGCCTTTTTGGAATATTATTTGTTAAAAAAGCAGACATTCAGAAAAAATAAAATACGGAGGACACAATTATGATTAAGAAATTCATTTCGAAAGGCTTATTTATTGCTTTCCTGATGATCACACTGGTTTCAGCCAACAATGTTTTTGCACAGAAATTCGGCTATGTTGACACCGACTATATTTTGAAAAACATACCTGAATATCAGGATGCTCAAAATGAAATAGAGGATTTGTCGAAAACCTGGCAGGCCGAAATTGAAACCAAATACGCCGAAATAGAGCGTATGTACAAAACCTACCAGGCCGATGCCGTACTCCTGCCCGAAGACCTTCGCCAAAAACGCGAAGAAGAAATCATAAAATTTGAAAAAGAAGTGAAAGACCTTCAAAAACAGCGCTTTGGAAATGAAGGCGACTTGTTTAAAAAAAGGCAGGAACTGATTAAACCTATCCAGGAAAAAATTTACAATGCCATCGAAGACATTGCCGTTACAAAAAACTATGCCTTCATTTTTGATAAAGCCAGCGGCCCGGTTTTGATGTATGTCAACAACAAATTCGACATCAGCGACGAAGTGTTGGATCAGATTGGCAGCATCATGGGCGTAAGGGGTAAATAGTCGTTCCCCCGAATCATTTTTACGCACCTGTGTTTTGTTAAATTCGTTTTAAATTATTGCACACCACATTATTTCACAGGTTATTCGATGAAAAATAATATTTTTGCCAACTTAAAAAATTAACTGATAATTATTTAATTCATTACAATGAGAAATATCGTAAAAATTCTGACAGTTGTGGTTCTTGTTACTTTTGCATTTACTGCAAACGCTCAAAAACTTGGGCACCTCGATTTTGCCAAACTTTACAGCCTGATGCCCGGACAAGATTCAATAAAAGCCGTGTACGAAACCTATGCTAAAGGTTTACAAAACCAATTGGCCACCATGCAGGCCGAGTGGGAAAACAAACTAACTGATTACCAGGCCAACCAGGCAACCATGTCCAACATTATCAAGCAAACCAAAGAAAGAGAACTCCAGGACCTGCAGACAAGAATGGAGGATTTTAACCAGAAAGCACAACAGGATTTGTCGGATAAAGAAATGGAATTAACCCAACCCCTGATCGACAAGGCTCGTAAAGCCGTTGAAGATGTTGCCAAAGAAAAAGGCTATACATACGTTTTCAACAGCACCGAAGGTTTGCTGCTTTATGCCGGTGGCGAAGATTTAATGCCACTTGTTAAAGCAAAGCTGAAAATTCAGTAGGTAAACAAGATAACTTTGATACCAAAAAAGTTCCTTTGATGACAAGGGAACTTTTTTTGTTTTTACCGGAACCGTTCACAAAAACTTTTAATCATTCCCAAGGTTTCGTCCCTTGCTTCAATAAATCCCATGTGGCCTGTATTTCCTAAGATAAGCACTTCGGAATGGGTGGGTAGCAATGCCTGAGCCATGATGTTTTGAACCGGAATGCGCGAATCGTGTTTTCCGGCGATAAACAAAACCGGCAGATGGGTTGTGGAAAGCAACCCGATGTTGCTCTGACGTACTTTCATTCCTTCGAGGGCAGCAATGATGGCTTCACCGTTGGTTCCGGCAGCCAGGTTCATCAGTTTTTCAATTTCGATGCGAAATTTGCTCGCATTTTCGGGGGTGAACAAATCGGGAATAAACTGATGAATAAACCCGGCACGATTAAGTTTTACGATGTTTATTGCCCTGCGGCGGTTTTCGCGCGCCTCTTCACTGTCGGCAAGCGCCTGCGAGTGGAACAAAACAAAACCATTGAGCATTTCCCCAAATTGGCGTGCAAATTCAAGCGCTGTGTAACCTCCCATTGAATGCCCGACCATGATACATTTTTTTATCTTAAGATGATCTAAAACAGCCTTTACCGACTGAGCCATCAATTCCATGGTGTGAACATCATTTAAAACCGGTGATTTTCCAAACCCGGGCAAGTCGGGGCAAATCACCCTGAAAGCATGTGAAAGTTCGTTTGCAAAATCGTCCCAAATGGCCGATGATTCAAGAAATCCGTGCAGAAAAACCACCGGAAAACCATTGCCGTTGTCGGTAAAAAAAATCTCTTTTCCCAAAAATGGCGCTTTACCAGTCATTTACACCTCCTTCTTCATCAGGGTTTCAATTTCATCCGCTTCACGCGGAATATTGCGGGTTAAATCAACCGGACCCTTTTCAGTTATCAGAATGTTGTTTTCTATTCTAACGCCAAAACCCTCTTCTCGCAAGTAAATCCCCGGCTCGCAGGTAAAAACCATTCCCGGTTCAAAGGGTTGATGACGGTCGATAACGTCGTGCACGTCAAGCCCGATGTGGTGGGCTGTTCCATGCATGAAATATTTTTTGAAAAGTGGCGCATCAGGATTTTGATGTTTGACCTCCTCGCGGGTAAAAAGCCCGAGAAGGATCATTTCTTCTTCCATTTCGTGGTTTACAAATTCGTTGTATTTTTCGAGGGTATTGCCGGCATGAAGCTGCGAAATGGCCTTTTTCTGAACCCGCAGCACCAGGTTGTAAATTTCGCGTTGGCGTGGCGAAAACTCACCGTTTACCGGAATTGTCCGCGAAACATCGGCGATGTAATTGGCATATTCGGCGCCAAAATCGAAAAGAACAACATCGCCGTCGAGGCAGGTTTTGTCGTTTTCGAGATAATGCAGCACGCACGAATTTTTACCCGATGCAATGATGGGTTGAAAAGCATTTCCGTTGGCGCCGTTCATGGCAAATTCATGCTCCATTTCAGCCTGAATCTGGTACTCTTTCACGCCGGGTTTTACGAATTTCAGCATCCGGCGGAAGGCTTTTTCGGTAATGTCGATGGCCTTTTGAATCATTTCAATTTCCTTTTCCGATTTTATCATCCTGAGCCCGGTGATGATGGGTGCTGAGCGCTGAAACTGATGTGCCGGGAAATCGTTCCTCAGCTTATTTGCAAACCGCTGTTCACGCGAAAGCAGGTCGCTGAAAAACTTTGGATATTCATACGTGTTGAGGTAAACATGCTGGCACCAGTTGAGCATATCGCGAAGCACAAAATCGAAGTTACCCAGCCATTGAATGTTTTTGATTCCCGAAAGGTTTGTTGCTTCTTCTTTTGTGTACTTGTGGCCGTTCCAGATGGCAATCTGTTCGCTGGTTTCGATCAGGAAAAGTATCGCACGGTTTTTTTCCTCAGGATGGCCTGGTGCCAACAGCAGGATGCTCTTTTCCTGGTCTATTCCCGAAAGGTAAAATATATCCGAATTTTGCCGGTAAGGATAATATTGGTCGCCGTTTCGCGGAAATTCGTCGTTTGAATTGAAAATGGCTACCGAACCCGGAAGGAGTTTTTTACCAAAGTTTTCACGGTTTTTTGCAAAAAAATCAGAATTGATAGGCTGATATCTCATTTTATGTGAATAATTTAAACAGAATAAAAATTACAGCAAAGCATCGAGAATACTAATTATGTTACTGATTAATACGCTACATTTGCTCACCTCATTGCAAAAGAAGGGAATTTTAAAAAGTTGAAAGTAACTTTTGATAAAAATATCAGAAAAAATCCAATTTTATTATGAGTAACATTACACTACGGTATTCATCGCTAACGAAAAAGATCGTGATGGCGCTTGCCGGATTATTTCTCATTACGTTTCTTTTTGTACATCTCACGGTAAACCTTATGTTGTTGTTCGACCCAACCCGCGAGATGTTCAATGCAGGGGCGCATTTTATGGTTACGAATCCGGTAATACAGTTTATGCAGATCTTTTTGTTTGGCGGGATTTTAATCCACATCATTTTTGGATTGATCCTGCAAATCCAGAACTGGATGGCTCGCCCGGTCGGGTACAAAGTCACTGGTTGGTCGCACACTTCTCCTTTTTCAAAATTTATGATTCACACCGGAATCATCATCCTGATTTTCCTCACGGTTCACATCATCAACTTTTTCCTGAAAGCCAAAACCGGTCAGGTAAATCCAATTCAATATGGTGATGTGGAGTATGAAGATATGGGGCTGCTGGTGGTAGATTTGTTTAAAAACGGGGGTTATGTTATTTTTTATGTAATTGCCATGCTGTTGCTGGCGTTCCACCTGCATCATGCGTTCCAGTCGGCTTTTCAGTCGCTGGGATTGAATCACAGCAAATACACACCTTTCATCAAAGGGTTGAGCGCGGTGGTTTCCATAGTCTTGGGGCTTGGATTCATGCTCATTCCGTTGGTGGTTTTTTTCAGTGACAAGTTTTAATGCTTAAAAAATTAAACAATGATAAAATTAGACGCAAAAATTCCGGAAGGCCCATTGGCAGAAAAATGGAGCAGGCACAAAAGAAGCGTAAAGCTTGTAAATCCTGCCAATAAAGCCAAACTCGATATCATTCTGGTAGGTACCGGTCTCACCGGCTCGGCAGCTGCTTCTTCGCTTGGCGAGCTGGGCTACAATGTAAAAGCTTTCTGTTTTCAGGATTCACCCCGCAGGGCGCATTCTGTGGCTGCACAAGGCGGGATAAATGCTGCCAAAAACTACCGCAACGATGGCGACAGCGTTTACCGTTTATTTTACGATATTATAAAAGGCGGCGATTTTCGTGCCCGTGAGGCCAACGTTTACCGGGCTGCCGAAGTAAGTAACCAAACCATCGACCAACTTGTGGCCAACGGCGTTCCGTTTGCCCGCGAATACAGCGGATATTTGGATAACCGGTCGTTTGGCGGCGTGCAGGTTTCGCGTACTTTTTATGCCAAAGGACAAACCGGGCAGCAGTGTTTGCTGGGTGCTTATTCGGGTTTGAACAGACAAATCACCGCCGGCAAGGTAACCATGTATCCCCGCCGCGATATGCTCGATATTGTGATTATCGACGGCAAAGCCCGCGGCATAATCACCCGCAACCTCGTCACCGGCGAAATTGAACGCCATTCGGGTCATGCCGTGGTGTTGGCTACCGGAGGTTACGGAACCATTTATTACCTTTCCACATTAGCGTTGGGATCGAATGTTTCGGCTGCCTGGGCTGCACATAAAAAAGGCGCTTTATTTGCCAATCCGAGCTTTATTCAAATTCACCCTACCAGCCTTCCACAACTCAACGATTACCAGTGTAAGCTTACGCTGATGTCGGAATCGCTCCGCAATGATGGACGTATCTGGGTGCCAAAAATCAAGGGCGACAAACGTCAACCCAACGATATTCCGGAAGAAGACAGGGATTATTACCTCGAAAGGCGCTATCCGGCGTTCGGTAACCTCGTTCCGCGCGATGTGGCTTCAAGGGCAGCCAAAGAAAGGTGCGACGCTGGCTTCGGAGTTGGAAAAACAGGGCTTTCGGTTTATCTCGATTTTAAAGATGCGATAAAAAAACAGGGCAAAAAAGCCATCGAAAACAAGTACGGCAACCTGTTCGAAATGTACCACAAAATTTCAGGCGACAATCCTTACGAAGTGCCCATGCGCATTTATCCTGCCGGGCACTACACCATGGGCGGGCTTTGGGTTGACTACAACCTGATGACCACGGTCGAGGGTTTGTACGCCATTGGCGAAGCCAATTTTTCCGATCATGGTGCAAACCGTCTTGGCGCCGGATCGCTCATGCAATGTTCGGGCGAAGGCTATTTTATCCTGCCAATAACAATTGGTGATTATTTAGCCGGTCAAATCAAAACACCACGCATTTCAACCGATCATCCTGAGTTTGAAGTGGCTGAAAAGGCCGCCAGGGATAAAATCAAAAAACTGATGGCAGTTAACGGAAAACAAACACCTACCACATTCCATCGCCGTTTGGGGAAAATTATGTGGGATTACTGCGGCATGGTGCGCAACGAAGAAGGTTTGAAAAAAGCTGCCGTTTTGGTAAAAGAGCTTGAAGAAGAATTCTGGAAAGATGTTAAAGTGGTTGACACCGAACTCGAACTCAACCAGGAACTCGAAAAAGCCGGCCGTGTTGCCGATTTCTTCGGCATTGCCAAACTTATGATTCAGGATGCCCTCAGCCGCAAGGAATCGTGTGGGGCACACTTCCGCGAAGAAAGCCAGACCCCCGACGGCGAGGCAAAACGTATCGACAGCGAATATGCTTATGTAGCCGCCTGGGAATATGCAGGCGACGACAAACCTCAAATACTTCACAGAGAAGACCTGAAATTTGAAAATGTGGAGTTGAAAGAAAGAAGTTATAAGTAATCACGAAATTTAAACCTCTGTCAAGATGAACATTACACTCGAAATATGGCGTCAGAAAAATGCCAGGAGCAAGGGCAAATTTGTGACCTACAAACTCGATGGAGTTTCAGAAGAAATGTCGTTCCTCGAAATGTTGGATTATTTCAACAAAACCATCGTCGAAAAAGGCGGCGAGCCCGTGGCTTTTGAATACGATTGCCGGGAGGGAATCTGCGGATGCTGCGGGCTTCACATCAACGGCTACGCCCATGGTGGCGCCCACGAAACCACTACCTGCGAATTGAGGATGACCAAATTTAAAGATGGCGACAAAATTACCATCGAACCCTGGCGCTCACGCGCTTTCCCGGTCATTAAAGACCTGATTGTTGATCGTTCGGCATTCGACAAAATTCTCCGGGCCGGAGGTTTTATTACAGCCAATGCCGGAGCTGCCCCCGATGCCAACGCGATTCCAATTAGAAAAGTGGATGCCGACGAAGCTTTCGATTCGGCAGTTTGTGTTGGGTGTGGCGCCTGTGTGGCTGCCTGTAAAAATTCATCAGCCATGCTGTTTGTTTCTGCTAAAATATCACAGTTTGCATTTTTGCCACAAGGTAGGGTAGAAGCTGTTCAGCGTGTTCAGAAAATGGTGGCACGAATGGATGAACTGGGATTTGGAAACTGCACCAACACCGGGGCTTGCGAAGCAAGATGCCCAAAAGGTATTAAACTTACCAACATTGCCCGCATGAACCGCGAGTTTATCGGCGCAAAACTTGGTTCCCAAATTGTGAGACATTGATTTTCTCAGTAAAAGACCTGAAGCCGGATTTCATTTTCGATTTCCGGCTTTCTTTTTTTATTGAGTCAATCTTCAACCCCCAAGAAAATAACTATTTTTGTTTGTTTTCAAAATTTTCGAACCCAGGTGAAAAAGGAACCTCGAAAGCAGCCAAATTAGAAGATTATGGATGAAAGTGAGCAAAGATGAATAAGATCAAAACACTTTTGGTAGAGGATGAGAAAATCAGTCTGATGACACTGAAAACCCTTCTGAGTACGCATTTCAGCGAAATAGACGTAGTTGGAACCGCAGGATCGGTGGCCGAAAGCATCGAAAAAATAAACCAACTAAACCCGAACCTCGTCTTCCTCGACATCTCGCTGCCCGACGGCGAAGGTTTCGATGTTCTCAAAGGCTGCCCTGTCAAATCGTTTGAAACAATTTTTACCACTGCCCACGAACAATATGCCCTGAAGGCATTCGATTTTTTTGCCATCCATTACCTTGTCAAACCCGTAACTTATGATCGGCTGCAACATGCCCTCAACCGTTACCACGAGGTTCGTAAAAAAGATGAAATTGATGAGCAAATCCTGAAAAGTGAAGCAAACGACATAACACAACTTATTGGACAGGGCGAAAACAGCCGCCTCGAATTCAAATCTTCGCTGCGGTGGGATTATTACGAATGCCGAGCCAACAAAAAGCTCGAAGAGGTGATTCTGAAATCTATTGCCGCTTTTAGCAATGCAAAAGGTGGCGTTTTAATCATTGGCGTTAAGGATGACGGACAGATTCTGGGCCTCGAAAAAGATTATTCCACCCTGAAACAACCCAACAAAGACCAGTTTGAACTACATCTCCGCAACCTGATCATTACCTGTTACGGAGTTCCCTTTGCCACCAACAACATCACCATGAGTTTCCCGGTGATTGGAAGCCACGAAATTTGCATGATTGAAATAAAAAAAGGCGACGAGCCCCTTTACACCACCGTAACCGACAAAACCGGCGCACAGGTCGAAAAATTCTATGTCCGTACCGGAAATTTGTCACAGGAAGTGGTAAAACCCAGCAGAATTATGGACTACATAAAATGTAGATTCTAAAAGCCTTCTTTTTTCATTTTTAATTTGAAAAGAACATGCAGAATCAAGTCACTATCAAGGATTTTAACAATTTTGAAGTGGGCGAACTTTATGCAATCATGCGGCACATCTATCTCACTTCGGGTTTTATGAGCGATGATTTTGATGAAAAATTTCCCTCGATTGGGTTTTTCAAAACCTATTTTTCAAATTTGTTAAAACGGAATGGTTCATTTATTCTGATTGCCATTTTTGATGATAAGCCCGTAGGTTATATTGTGCTGGAAACCAACGCTGCCACCAGGTTGCAACACACCGCCTGGCTCAACATGGGGGTAGTTGATATCTTCAGAGGAAAAGGCATCGGCCAGCAACTACTTGATGCGGCAATCAACAAAGCCTTTAACGATCGAAAAATCGAAATTGTTTACCTGATGGTTCGCTCCGATCATTTTGGTGCAGTTCGCCTTTACAAAAAAGCAGGATTCGATCAGATTGCCCTGCTCGAAAAAGACACCAAAATCGGTGACGAGTATTTTGATGGCATTTTGATGAGGAAATTCATTAAATAATTTATTAAAAACATGAAAATCAATTACTTTTTAATGGTTTTTGCCGTAACGGCACTCCTGTTTTTGGGCTGCAGCCAAAACATTGAAAAAAAAGTGAAATCGGCTGACGGCGTCGAGATTAGTTACACAGACCAGGGAAGCGGCGAGCCTGCGCTGGTTTTTGTCCACGGTTGGTCGTGCGACAAGTCGTATTGGAAAAACCAGGTCCCCGAATTCTCGAAAAACTACCAGGTAGTTACCATCGATTACGGTGGACACGGAAACTCGGGATTGAACCGCAAAAATTTTACCATCGAATCGTTTGGCGACGATGTTGTAGCCGTTGTGAACGAGCTGAAGTTAGACAAGATCATTTTCATCGGACATTCCATGGGCGGGCTGGTAATCCTGGATGCTGCAAGCAAATTGCAGGGCAGGGTTTGGGCGCTTATTGGCGCCGATACCTACCAGCAATTTTTCGATACAACCTACAACAGGGAAATGTTTGAAAAATTTACCGAACCATTTTACAAGGATTTTAAAAGTCAAACCAAGATTTTTGTCGAATCTATGTTTCCTGAAAATGCAAACAAAGAACTGGTAAAAATGGTTGTCGCCGACATGTCGTCAGCACCCCAGGATGTAGCGATGCAGGCCTTCTGGGGAATGTTTGAGTATGACCACAAAATCCAGGAAAAACTCAGTTTGGTAAGGGTTCCTATTTATGCCGTCAATGCCACAATGTGGCCTACCAACGAAGCATTCAACCGGCAGTATGCAGAGAGTTTCGAGGCAGAATACATGCTCAATTGCGGCCATTTTGTGATGCTCGAAAACCCGGAACTTTTTAATGAGTTTTTGCAGAAATTCGTTACAAAAATTGTGGGTGAGCATAATTCTTCAAACCAATAATCTACATAAAAAAGGGGAATAAAGAGCCGGAATTTATGAACAAAGTATTGGTTTACAATTGCATGGAATATCCTGAAAAGATCAGCCTTTTCAGGCAGGGTATCCACCGGGAAGTTGCAGAAGCCGGTATTGAAGCCGAATATGTCGAGCCGTTGTTTCCGGAAGCCATTTTCAGGATTGACGAATTCACCCATCTGATCATTTCTGGCTCGGAAGCCTCTGCCATGGATGAATCATTGTGGACAGCGGAGTTGACCCGGCTCATCCATCTTTTTGTTGAAAAAGGAAAGAAGATACTTGGTATTTGCTACGGACATCAGTTTCTGGCCAGGGCTTTGTGCGGAAAAAACTGTTTGTACAAGCTGCCGGTTCCCGAATATGGTTATTCCGGAATTTCGATAAAGGAAAACAAGTTGTTCAAAAATATCCACAATCCGCTGGTACTTCAGCTTCATTACGATGCTGTACGCAATCTTCCGGAGGATTTTGAAATTATTGCCGAAAACAAAACCGCAATTCAGGGTTTTCAATACAAGGGAATGGATGTTTTTGGGGTGCAGTTCCACCCTGAATTCGACCAAACGGCAGCCCGGTATTTTCTGGATGAAGCCAGAAAAAATGACCCGGAATTCCCGGCCTTTTACAGAAATGAACTGGAAGATGAAAAATCGCTGGAACAGAATGGTTTGTTTATCAGTAATTTTTTGGGATTTAGATAATCCTTTTGGTTTTCATTTTTTCATCAGCTCTTCAACCAATCCATCATATTTCTCACCACTGATTTTTATCAGGTTCGTCTTTGTATTCAAGTCTTTGATGGCATATAAATAAAATTCTTTCTCTTTCTGGTTTTCTAACAGAAGTGATGTCTCCTCAGGAACTTCTTTACCCCAACTTTTCGGGTTGAGGCTCAATTTCCTTGACTTCATCTGCCGGTGTGGTAGCGATTTCTTCCTTTGGTTCTTCTTCCTGCTGAACTGGTTTCATGAAAAATTTCCGCTGGAAAAGTACCAGGGTGAGCACCCCGATGGTGATTGAAGAATCGGCAATATTAAAAACCGGACGGAAAAACACAAAGTCATTGCCACCCCAGAAAGGCAGCCAGGTTGGATAGTGCCCTTCGATGATGGGAAAATAAAACATATCCACCACTTTTCCGTGAAGGAAAGAGGCATAACCACCACCTTCGGGCATAAAAGTGGCCATGGTATGATAGGATGAATTGCTGAAAATCAGGCCGTAAAATGCGCTGTCGATCATGTTGCCAATGGCGCCTGCAAGTATTAGCGAAATGCTGATAATGAGGCCGGAGTTGGCCTTTTTCCTGATCAGGTCGCTCAGGTACCAGCCAATGGCTCCTATAGCTACAATCCTGAAAAGGCTTAGCGCAAGCTTGCCCGATTCTCCTCCAAAAGTCATCCCGAAAGCCATGCCTTCGTTTTCGGTAAAATGCAGGTAAAACCAGTGGTCGAAAACCGAAATTTCTTCACCAATGGTCATGGTAAGTTTGATCCAGAATTTTAATATCTGATCGACAAGCAAAATAAGCGCAATGAGCAGGATTGGTTTCTTCAAAATATGGAATCGTTATTTGTGGTCTGTTTTGAAAAACAATTGGATACATAAAGGCACAGCACACCTTCCCCGCCGTTTGCAGGTATTAAAACACTGAAAAAATGTTGTTCCGGGATTTCCAAAACTTATTTTCGTTGGTTTTGCTGAAGTTTTGCCTCAATGCTCAACGTGGCATGAGGAACACTTCTGAGTCGTTCTTTCGAAATAAGTTTGCCGGTAACCCTGCAAACACCATAACTGCCGTTTTCGATGCGGATGAGTGCATTTTCAAGATTGGCAATAAATTTCTGCTGACGTGCTGCCAGCCGGCTGTTTTCTTCCTTCGAAAGCACACTGTATCCTTCTTCGAGCACTTTAAAAGTGGGCGAAGTATCGTTGGTGTCGTGTTCGCTGTTGTTTGTATAGGCCTCAGTAAGCAGTTCAAGATCAGCCTTTGCCTTTTGTAGCTTCTCTAAAATTAGCTGTTTGAACTCTTCCAATTCCTCCTTGCTATACCTTGTTTTGGTTGCAACGGCTTCGTTTTCAATTCCGTTATTTGCCATAATCAAAAAATTTAATAATAAACAATACCTAAAAATTACATGGCTTTGACAATCTGAATGACTGCCATCAGATCGTCGCCAAGCTCTATTTCAACACCTGCATTATCGCTGATTTTTTCAACCAGATCCAACGAATTCGCAAGAGTTTCAGAACAAATATAGTGATAATTATTTTTTACTGCTGATTCAATTTTTTCACTTGACACAACCTGAACAAGAATTTTATCGGTTACGTCATAATCGTTTTCTTTTCTCAGGTTTTGAATTTTGTTAACGAGGTCGCGGGCAATGCCTTCTTCGCGCAACGCTTCAGTAATGGTGATGTCTAAAGCCACAGTAAGGTTACCCTCGTTGGCAATAAGCCAACCGGGAATGTCCTGCGTGTTGATTTCGACATCGCTTAAAAGAATTTCAACGTCTTGACCTTCAATAGTTAAAAGATAATTTCCGTTGGCTTCCAACTGGCCAATCTGCTCGTTGCTGAAACCAGATAAGGTGGCTGCAATTGCTTTCATCAGCTTTCCATAGCGTGGTCCCAAAGCCTTAAAGTTGGGTTTGATTTGTTTTACCAGCATCCCCGATTCGTCGCTCATAAATTCGAGCGTTTTTACATTAACTTCCGACAAAATCAGTTTTTCAACGGCCTCTATCTGGGTTTTGAAATGCTCGTCCAATACCGGAATCATAATTTTGTTCAAAGGCTGACGCACCTTTATTTTGGTGCGCTTACGCAGCGAAAGAACCATCGACGAAATCTTCTGAGCCAACTGCATCTTTTCTTCAAGTTCTTTGTCGATATGATGTTCTTTGGCAACGGGCATGTTCACGTGATGCACCGATTCGGCTTTAATTCTGCCGGTGACATTGTTCAGGTCGGTAAAAAGTTTTTCGCTGAAAAATGGCGCAATGGGTGAAGCCAGAATGGATAAGGTTTCGAGGCAGCGGTAAAGGGTTTGATAAGCCGAAATTTTATCGTGCGAAAAATCGCCTTTCCAGAAACGGCGCCTTGACAGGCGGACATACCAGTTGCTCAGTTTGTCGTCAACAAATTGTGCAATGGCGCGGCCTGCTTTGGTGGGCTCGTAATCGTCGAACGATTCGTCCACAAATTTTATCAGGCTGTTCAGCTCCGACAAAATCCAGCGGTCTAACTCGGGGCGTTCTTCAACAGGAATTTCTTCCTGGTCGTACCTGAAATTATCGATATTTGCGTAAAGCGCAAAGAAAGCGTAGGTGTTGTAAAGTGTTCCGAAGAATTTGCGTTTTACTTCATCAATGCCGTCGTTGTCAAATTTCAGGTTATCCCAGGGCTGGCCGTTGGTAATCATGTACCAGCGGGTAGCATCGGCGCCGTATTTTTCGATGGTTTCGAAAGGATCAACGGCATTGCCCAACCGTTTTGACATTTTGTTGCCGTTTTTGTCAAGTACAAGCCCGTTCGAAACGCAGGTTTTGTAGGCCACCGAATCGAAAACCATGGTGGCAATGGCGTGAAGTGTGAAAAACCATCCGCGTGTCTGGTCAACGCCTTCGGCAATGAAATCGGCCGGGAAATATTTTTCAAGTTGCGAATTCTCAAAAGGATAGTGGAACTGTGCATACGGCATGGCTCCCGAATCGAACCACACGTCAATCAGGTCGGGCTCGCGGAACATTTTCTGCCCGCTTTCCGAAACCAGAATGATGTCGTCGATGTATGGACGGTGCAGATCGAAGGTTTCGTAATTTTCGGCTGAATTGTCGCCGGGAACGTATTTTTCGTAAGGATTTTTCGTCATGAAGCCGGCTTTCACGGCTTTTTCGATTTCCTTTTTCAACTGTTCAACCGAACCAACACAAATCTGCTCTTTCTTGTCTTCGGTGGTCCAGATGGGAAGGCCAACACCCCAAAACCTTGACCGTGAAAGGTTCCAGTCAACCAGGTTTTCGAGCCAGTTGCCAAAACGTCCAAGCCCTGTTGATTTGGGTTTCCAGTTGATGGTGTTGTTCAGCGCTATCATCCGATCCTTGTAATCGGTGGTTTTGATAAACCACGAATCGAGCGGGTAGTAAAGTACCGGCTTGTCGGTTCGCCAGCAGTGCGGATAGTTGTGAACGTACTTTTCGATTTTGAAAGCTTTGTTTTGCAATTTAAGCATCACCGAGAGGTCGATATCAAGGATTGGCGACTCTTCTTTTGCAGAAACATCGTAATCGTTTTTCACAAACCTGCCGGAATACTCACCGTAGATTTTTACATCAACATACTTTTTAACAAAGTCGTCGTCCAGATCTTCAATTACGTAAAATCGGCCTTTGAGGTCAACCATAGGCCGCTGACTGCCGATTTTGTCAATCAGAAGCAGTGGCGAAATGCCCGAAGTGCGGGCAACGCGGGCGTCGTCGGCGCCAAATGTCGGCGCAATGTGCACTATGCCGGTTCCGTCTTCGGTGGTCACAAAATCGCCAACCACCACGCGGAATGCATCTCCCATCGGCTTAATCCAGGGAATGAGCTGCTCAAAGCGGATTCCTTCGAGTTTCGAGCCTGGAAATTCGTCAAGAATCTGGTAAGGAATTATCTTGTCGCCATGTTTGTAATCGTCAAAGTTCACCTCGTGCGCTTTGTCGTTGAAATAGCTCTTTATCAAATCTTTGGCAAGGATAACTATCACAGGATGACCAGAGTAGGCGTTGTAGGTTTTCACTTTTACGTAAGTGATGTTGGCGCCAACAGCCAGCGCTGTGTTGGAGGGCAACGTCCAGGGAGTGGTTGTCCAGGCAAGGAAATGAACGTCAGAATCCAGGCCTTTGAACAGAAACTCAGCATCGTGGTTTCTGACCACTTTAAACTGTGCGGTGATGGTGGTGTCTTTAACATCGCGGTAGCAGCCCGGCTGGTTGAGCTCGTGTGTGCTTAGTCCGGTTCCGGCAGCCGGCGAATAGGGCTGAATGGTGTAGCCCTTGTAGAGCAACCCTTTTTCATACAGTTTCGACAGCAGGTACCACACCGTTTCGATGTATTTGTTTTCGAAAGTGATGTAAGGATCGTCAAGGTCAACCCAGTAGCCGACCTTAAGGGTAAGTTCGTCCCATTTGTCCTTGTATTTCATCACCTCCCGGCGGCAGGCGTCGTTGTATTCTTCAACCGTAATCTTTTTTCCGATGTCGTCTTTGGTAATCCCCAACGTTTTTTCAACGGCAATTTCGATGGGCAGGCCATGTGTGTCCCAGCCAGCCTTGCGGAAAACATGAAATCCCTTCAGGGTTTTGTAGCGGCAGAAAATGTCTTTGATGGTTCTCGAAATCACATGGTGAATGCCGGGCATTCCGTTGGCCGAAGGCGGACCTTCGTAAAAAACGTACTCCTGGCCTCCTTCGCGGTTGCGGCGGCTTTTGTGGAAAATATCATTTTCCTGCCAGAAAGTCAGCATTTCGTTGGCTATCTGCGTCAGATTCAGGTTATCGTATTCTCTGTACTTTTCGTTCATCGAAATTCAAAAAAATTACCGGTTTTTAAAAGCGTGCAAAAGTAGAAAAAAATTAACTACTTTGACGGGTTCACTTAAAAATCGAAAAATGATGACTGTTTGAAAATCAGGAATTAGGAGAATTATTCAAACCAAAATAAACTGCCCTTAAATATCTGATGATAAACCTTGCACAAATCTTCTTCGGTAGCATGAAATAGTGCTAAACTGAAGAAAAAACTGATTTAAGCAGGAATTTCTATTGAAAAATCAAATTGGATTTTTTCTGTGAACAAATTTAATTTCATGTAAATTTTTACTTTTACCAAGCGGAATATTTTGATGTTTTAAACAAAGAATATTAATCTAAAGATTTGAATATTTGAAGATTAGTGGTTTTAAAGCTAAAGTAATTTTAAAGGTCTTTTAAGGAAATATTTAAACATTGGTGAATCAGTCAGTATTAGCCTGGCTTATTCACAAACTTAATAGAACACGGATAACACTGATCAAACAGATTTTCACGGATTTTTTTTCTTATCTGCGTGAATCCGTAAAATCCGTGTCATCCGTGTGCCATTTGTGATTTGTATGAATTATTCAGGTTAGAAACGGTAAAAAATTACGTAATGTTGATTTCGCGGGAATTGAAAATAAAGAAAGCCTATCTGTTTGGCTCATGGGCAAAAGGAACCGAACATGCTGACAGCGATATCGATATTGCAATCGTTGTTGAAAAAATGGACGATTTTTTTTCAGTACAAATGCAGTTGATGCGTCTGCGCCGAGATATCGATTTACGCATTGAGCCCCATCCCTTTCTGGAAGGAGATTTTAACATTCAAAACCCATTTGCATGGGAAATTCAAAAAACGGGTATTGAGATTGTTTGAGGAAAAACTTATTTGAGAAATGAAAAAAAATGATAACTGGCCTGACATTAGATGCCAAATCATAATTTATTAGGACAGTATTACTTTTCTAATTAATAAAATCCTTACCAGCCAATTGTAAACCAGATAATTAATACAGGGATCAAAATTGAAGTTTAGTATTATAAAATTCATATTTACAATCAACTATGGGACTTTTTTCATCACTTCTTGGCAATGCAGGCGCCGTAAATCCTGAAGAACTGCAAAAACAATATGGCCTGCTTTTGTGCGATGGCGAGCAAATTGAACTGGGTTTCAAATTACTGCGCGACACGTTTATTTTTACCACCAAACGCCTTATCCTGATTGATAAACAGGGAATTACGGGCAATAAAACTGAGTACAAATCCATTTCCTACAAAAGCATTTCGCGTTTCAGCATTGAAACCGCAGGTACTTTTGAACTGGATGCCGAACTCAGGATCTGGATTTCGGGCGAACTACAACCCAGCACCACCAAACAGTTCAACAAATCGGTGTATTTTTGTATTCGAAAACTTTACCAATAAAAATATGAGAGTAGAAAGTAGTAATAACGAGATTAGACTGACATTTTCGACGAGGGCTGTTGACTTATCAGAGATTCAGAGTTTTATCGATTATGTTAAATTCAGAGAAATTAATTCGCAAAGTAAGGCGACGCAGGAACAGGCTGACGAACTTGCCAGAGAGATTAATCAAAGTTGGTGGGAGAAAAATAAACACAAGTTTGAATAATGGATTTTGTTCTTGACACAAATATTGTAATTTCAGCCTTGATTACACCAAATGGGACTATCTCAAAACTGATTTTGAATGATTTATCAAAAAGTAGAATGATTTGTCCTGAGTTTCTTTTCGAGGAATTGATTAGCAAATTTGATAAAATAAAGCAAATTACCGGGCTTAAAACAGATCAATTAACAGAGTTGCTTTTTCGATTCATAAAGCATATTGATTTTGTTGATGACAATTTGATTGAGCGAAAGTATAAAAAGCAAGCTTATGATCTTGTAAAAGAGATTGATAAAAAAGATGTTTTATTCGTTGCCTTATCTTTGCAAACAGGGTTTACATTATGGACCGGTGATAAGAAACTCGCTTCAGGATTAATAAAGATTGGATTTAACCAGGTTATTGAAACAAAACAATTATTAGAATTGAAGGATTAATTTGGCTAAAATTTCCAATCAAAGCATATCAAAGTGATATTTAAGATTAAGCTGTGGATTTTTGCTCAGCTTTAAAAATTCAGTTTTACAACAACAACAACCATTCAAACCAAACATGGGACTTTTTTCATCACTTCTTGGCAATGCAGGCGCCGTAAATCCTGAAGAACTGCAAAAACAATATGGCCTGCTTTTGTGCGATGGCGAGCAAATTGAACTGGGTTTCAAATTACTGCGCGACACGTTTATTTTTACCACCAAACGCCTTATCCTGATTGATAAACAGGGAATTACGGGCAATAAAACTGAGTACAAATCCATTTCGTACAAAAGCATTTCGCGTTTCAGCGTGGAAACTGCCGGCACATTTGAACTGGACGCCGAATTGAAAATATGGGTTTCGAGCGAGCAGCAACCCAGCATCGTCAAACAGTTCAACAAATCGGTGAATGTGTATGAAGTGCAGAAAGTGTTAGCGCAGCATGTTTTGAAATAAAAACTGAAGCGGCCGGCAAAAGGGGATTTATTCAACCAACCCCGCCACAAACCCTTCGTTGAGCAGGATAGATTCAAGAATAGCCCGTGTGGTTCCGGAGCCCAACGCTTCGATGATGTCGCCAACCTGACGCTTTTTTTCATCATGACTCAGACCGGAACTGAGCAATTTCATCAGTGATTTGTATTGCGAACCCTTCAATTCGTCTTCCAAAGCGTTCAGGATGATGGAAATATTCACTGTTTTTTCGGGCTTTATTGGATTTTCGGGCACACCAAAACGCTCAATTTCGTCAATGGAAGCTTCCAGAATTTCTCTCCCCAGTTTTTTGGCAGTCTGCAGGTAGGCCGAGTAACCGGAAGTATCGCGCAACGACCAGCTATTGTGCTCGTATTCCAGTTTTTCGATCTGTCGGATTTTCTGGTTGTTTTCGCCAAATATTCTGGCAAGGACAATGATGGTATAGTTTTTCCAGGCTTCCAGGTCGAAACGCTTGTCGTCTAATTTGGCTATTTGCTGCCGCAGCAGGTCAATTTGTTGTTGTTTCATGTTTCCAATTTCTTAAAGCCGTAAAGGTAAAGCATTTTTATAATCCAGGATTTTACCTTTTCCAGAATTATGGCGCAGTGGCCTGTTTTGTCGGATTCGTGAATTGTACTGAGGGTAAAGCGCCCATAATGAGATTTTTCAATCAAATGATTGATATTTGTCAAAGGATCGGTTCATAAAAGGTTGTTTACATTTGACAGGATATTTTGACTGCAAAAAACAACAGCCTTTTGCTGGATCGCTTTTGTTTTTTTAAGCCAATAAAATGAATAAAAATGTCGAAACGAGCTCATATTCTTTACATTTTGACGATGGCCACAATGGTATTGGTGGTCACACTGTTGATGATTAATTATGGCTATGGATATTATGCAACTGCGATTGAGAAACGGTTTTTTGAGCCGGTTCATGATGCGTTAAAGCCAAGTGGGTCACTTGGTCATGGGTTTGGAATTGCCGGGTCGTTATTCATGCTGGTGGGGGTTTTTTCGTACATGGCCCGCAAACGTGTTCGGTTGTTGCTACGGGTTGGCATCCTCAAACATTGGCTCGAATTTCACATTTTTTTGTGCACATTAGGGCCTTTACTTGTCCTTTTTCATACTGCATTTAAGTTTGGAGGCATTGTGGCTATTAGTTTCTGGAGCATGGTGATGGTTTTTCTGAGCGGTGTAATAGGCCGATTTATTTACATTCAAATTCCACGCACTATCGAAGGGCGCGAAATGAGCCTGACTGAGGTGAGAAATCTTAAAAAAAATGTAAGTGAACTGCTGAGCGATGTAATTGACAGTGAGAGCGAAAGTTACCAAATTATTACCGAATCAGTGAAAAGGAAGTTTTCAACAAACGAAGGGAATCTTTTGTCGCTTATTGTCAGAACATTTTTTGAAGACCGGAGAACCATCATGAATGTGAAAAAGGTGCTCATGCAAAATGGAATTTCCCGCTTGCAGCGAAAGAAAATTGTAAAGCTGGTGAAAAGCGAAATTTCGCTTAACCGCCGGATCGACCGGTTGCAGACCATGCAAAATCTATTTAAATACTGGCATGTGGCACATCTGCCGTTTGCTATTGTGATGCTGATTATCATGCTGATACATGTTGGAGTTACCATTACTTTTGGTTACCGCTGGATTTTTTAACCTATGGAAGTACTCATTGAAAAAATAGTTGTTTACGCTGCAGTCCTAATCTTCTGCCTGTTGGTTGTGGTGTTTTATTTGCGTGTGCAAAGACGCAAATCGAAGCTGGTTGAGGAGAAAATAAACCTGGCCAAGGAAGAAGGACTGTACGAGCCGGTTTCGCTGCACCCGGTTGTCAACGAAGATATTTGCATTGGGAGCGGCGCCTGCATCAGGGCTTGTCCCGAAAAGGACATTTTAGGCATCGTTAATGGTCAGGCACGAACCGTAAACGCTTCACGCTGTGTGGGTCATGGAGCTTGCTTTCATGCATGCCCCACTGAAGCCATTTCGCTGAATATCGGAACAGAAAAGCGGGGTGTGGAGTTGCCTCATGTAAATCAGTATTTCGAAACCAATGTTCCCGGAATTTTTATTGCCGGCGAACTGGGTGGCATGGGTCTGATTAAAAACGCTGTTGAACAAGGCCGGCAGGCTGTTGAGAATATTTCGAAACGTTTGCAAAACTCGCATCAGGTTGATTATGACCTGGTGATTGTCGGCGCCGGTCCTGCCGGAATTTCTGCTTCATTGACGGCAAAAAAGCATAATCTGAGGTTGCTCACACTCGATCAGGATTCGCTGGGAGGAACGGTTTTTTCGTTTCCGAGAGATAAAATTGTGATGACTTCGGCCATGGAGCTTCCTCTTTTTGGTAAGATTAAGTTGCTGGAAACCAGCAAAACTGAGTTGCTTGAGCTCTGGACAAAGGTTTTAAAAGAAAATGATATCCAAATCAGGGAAAATACAAAAGTTGAGGGTATTGTGAAAAAAGATAGTCATTTTCAGATAATTACAGCAAAAGGTGAAAGCATCTCAACACAATTTGTATTGTTGGCTATTGGACGGAGGGGGTCTCCCCGGAAATTGGATATTCCGGGTGAAAATTCAGTGAAAGTTGCATACCGCCTGCTGGAACCTGAAAATATTGTGAAGAAAAACATTGTAGTGGTGGGTGGTGGCGATTCAGCTGTTGAATCTGCACTTCTGTTAGCTCCACAAAATCAGGTAATTTTGTCTTACCGGAAAGAATCTTTCGGACGAATCAAACCTAAAAACAATGACAAAATAAAAGATGCAGAAAGATCGGGCCTCATCGACGTCCGATTTAATACGGATGTTGTTGACATAACAGAAAATGAGGTAATTGTTGAAAACAACAAGACCCATGAAAAAGTAAGGGTTAAAAACGACAAGGTTTTTATTTTCGCTGGTGGGGAGCTACCAACTGAGTTTTTGAAGAATGCAGGGATTGAAATAACAAAAAAATTTGGCGAAGCCATCTTAAAGCATTAAAAGTTTTGGTATGAAAAGATACTTTAAAATATTGTCTTTTGTAATTATCGCCTTCTGCTTATGGCGGCCTGCTTTGTTTTCACAAATATCGCCTGGCGATCTTGCGCAGGTGCACGCCCACCTCGAAGGGATGTCGAATTGTACAAAATGCCATCTTCTTGGCGAAAAAGTTTCCGACGAAAAATGCCTGGATTGCCATACAGAAATCAAAGTAAGAATTGACAATAACAAGGGCTACCATGTTTCGTCAGAGGTAAAAGGCAACTCCTGTGTAAACTGTCACAACGACCATCATGGAAGAAATTTCGAAATTATCCGGCTGGATAAAAGCAAATTCGATCATTCTTTAACAGGTTATGGGTTGACAGGCGCCCATAAAAAGAAAGCCTGCGACGATTGCCACAAAAAGCAGTTCATCCAGGACGAAAACATCCGGAAGAAGAGTTACACTTTTCTCGGGCTTGGTACTTCATGCATAAGCTGCCACGAGGATTATCACCAGGGCACGCTGGCTTCGCAATGCAACAATTGTCACGGTAACGAAAAGTTCCTTCCGGCCTCACTTTTCAATCATCAGAAAGCTGCATTTCAGCTTGTTGGAAAACATGAACAGGTTGACTGTGCAAAATGCCACAAAAAGACAACGCTCAACGGCAAGCTATTTCAGCAATTTAAAAATATTGCCTTTAAAAATTGTACCGATTGCCACGAAGACATACACAAAGGCAAATTTGGGAACGACTGCAGGCAATGCCACACCGAACAATCCTTCCTTACAATCAAAGATCAAAACCGTTTTGATCATAATCAGACAGGTTACAAACTCGAAGGAAAGCATGTGAACCTTGATTGCAAGAAATGTCATAAAGAAAAATACTCGGCGCCACTTCCGCATAAAAAATGCACCGATTGTCACAAGGATTTCCACAAAGGGCAATTTCAGCAACAGGGCGAAATGCGCGATTGTGCTGAATGCCACACCGTTGAAGGATTTGCACCATCCAATTTCACCATCAATCAGCATAAACAGTCAGCCTTCCCGCTCGAAGGGGCGCATTTGGCAACTCCCTGCTTCGAATGTCATAAAAAAACAGGGCAGTGGTCGTTCAGGAACATTGGATCGAAATGCATTGATTGCCACAACGATATTCATGATTCGAAAATCAACCCGAAGTATTATCCCGAAAAGGCCTGCAAAAACTGCCATTCTATAAATAGCTGGGATCAAATCCGGTTCAATCATTCAGTCACAGGTTACGATTTGCTGGGAAAACACAAGAATCAGGGTTGCCGTGACTGCCATTTCAGAAATGCTGAAAACAACCAAAAGGATCAATCTTTTACAGGCTTGGGGAAATCGTGTGTTAACTGTCACAAAGACAATCATTTTGCCCAATTCGAAATTGATGGAAAAACCGATTGTGAACGTTGTCATGATTTTGAAAACTGGAAAGCCGCAAAATTTAATCATAACACGGCTGCTTTTAAACTTGACGGGGCACATGAAAAAGTGGCCTGCAACAAATGTCACAAGCAAATTAAGGTTATTGATAAAGTATTTGTTCAATATAAATTTGAGGACTTCAGATGCGAAACCTGCCATCATTAATGATTTTGCTTTTGGTGCATTGGGCTTTGTGGGCGCAATCACCCCATGGTGAAAACCTTCAGATAAGCTGTTCGGATTGTCACACCACACAAGGGTGGAAAATGCTGACTGATGAAATCAGTTTTATTCATGATTCAACAGGTTTTCCGCTGGTTGGTCAACACCAGTCGGTAAGTTGCAAAATGTGTCATCAAACCCTTGTATTCGACCAGGTTCAGGATGAATGTGCCGGTTGTCATAAAGATATGCACGAACAGACCCTCGGAAATGAATGTAACCGTTGCCACACGCCGTTTTCGTGGATTGTTACAAATATTACTGAAATCCACCAGTTGAGCCGTTTTCCATTGTTGGGCGCTCACACCATGGCCGATTGCTATTCGTGTCATCCGTCAGCATCCACATTGCGTTTTGAACCCCTTGGCATCGAATGTTATGACTGCCATAATACTGATTTTGCTTCCGCAAAAAATCCAGACCATATTGCCGGAAATTTTTCGACAAACTGCACCGATTGCCATTCGATGATGGCATTTGACTGGACAGGCGCCGGATTCGATCATGGTTTTTTCCCGCTGACCCAGGGCCATGATATTCAGAATTGCAGCCAATGCCACACCACTGGCGATTATTCGTCAGCTTCGCCTGAATGTGTTTCGTGTCATCAGGAGGATTACCAGGCAACTTCCAACCCAAATCACCAACAGATAAATCTTTCAACAAATTGTAAGGATTGTCACACAACCATCCCAGGCTGGAAACCTGCTGAGTACCGCGAACACGATGCACAATATTTCCCGGTTTATTCAGGCGAGCACAGCGGTGAATGGAACTCCTGTACCGAATGTCACACAAATCCGTCAGATTACGCATTTTTCACCTGTATTGATTGCCATGAACACAATAAACCGGAAATGGATGATGAACACAACGAAATTGCAGGCTATTTCTACGACAGCCCTTCATGTCTGGCCTGCCATCCCACGGGAAGTGCCGAAGGTGGTTTCGACCATAATACATCAGCTTTTCCATTAACAGGTGCTCACATCGAAACCCAATGTGCTGATTGTCATTCAAATGGTTATGTAGGAACGCCGGTGGATTGTTTTGCTTGTCATGAGACGCATTTTAATGAGGCAGTAAATCCCAACCATATTGAACTTGGTCTTTCAAATGCGTGTGAGACTTGTCATTCCACCAGTCCTGACTGGCAACCTGCAGGTTTCCCGAATCACAACGAGTATTATGTTTTACAAGGGGCTCATGCACCCATTGCTTCGGATTGTTTTGCCTGTCATGAAGGAAATTATGTAAACTCGCCAAACACCTGTTACGCCTGCCATCAGGAGGAATACAACCAAACCACCGATCCTTCGCACACAGCAGCGCAATTTCCTACTGAATGCCAAACCTGCCATACAGAAACAGCCTGGGAACCATCTACTTTCAATCACGATGGACTCTATTTTCCGGTTTATTCCGGCGAGCATGCCGGAACCTGGAATTCATGTACGGAATGTCACACTAACCCTACCAACTATTCTCTGTTTAGTTGTATTGATTGCCATGACCACAACCAGGCCGACATGGATGAAGAACACCAGGGAATTGGCGGATATCAGTACAACAGCCTGGCTTGTTTTGGCTGTCATCCAACGGGTGAAGGGCAGGGAGGTTTCAACCACAACACCACCAATTTCCCACTAACGGGCGCTCATCTGTCGGTAACCTGCATCGAATGTCACGAAAATGGCTATTCCGGAACTTCAACCATATGTGCTGATTGCCACCAAACGGATTATCAGCAGAGTACTGATCCAAACCATCAGGCATTAGGCATTCCGGATAACTGCGAAAATTGCCATACCACCAATCCAGGCTGGCAACCGGCGACATTTCCCATTCACAGCAACTATTACCCCCTCACGGGCGCTCACAACACCATTGCGAGCGACTGCTTTGCCTGCCATCAGGGAACATACACCAACACACCGAATACCTGCGCTTCGTGCCACATCAACAATTACAACCAGGCCGTTAATCCAAACCATCAGCAGCTTGCCCTTCCGGAAGAATGTGAAACCTGCCACACCACCAATCCCAACTGGCAACCCGCAACTTTCCCGATACACAATAATTTTTACCCGCTGTTAGGCGCACATGCTGCCATTTCGAACGACTGCAGCGTTTGCCACAACGGCAATTACAACTCAACTCCCAACCAGTGTTTTGGCTGTCATGCTGACGATTACAACCAAACCAACGATCCAAATCATGCACAGGCTCAGTTTCCAACGGAATGTGAACTTTGCCATACCCAAAATGCCTGGGAACCGTCCACTTTTAATCACGACGGACTTTATTTCCCCATCTATTCAGGCGAACACCAGGGTGAGTGGGATGCTTGTTCCGATTGCCACACCGATCCAGGCAACTACTCGGTTTTCAGTTGCTTTTTGTGCCATCTTCAACCCGAAATGGATGATGAACACCAGGGAATACCAGGATACCAGTACAACAGCCAGGCATGTTACTCATGCCACCCGGATGGCGGTGGTGGCGGAGGTTTCAACCACAACACCACCAATTTCCCACTAACGGGCGCTCACCTTTCGGTAACCTGCAGCGAATGTCACGAAAACGGCTATTCCGGAACTTCAACCCTTTGTTCCGATTGCCATGAAACAGCTTATCAGCAGAGTACTGATCCTAATCACCAGGCATTAGGAATTCCCGATAACTGCGATAATTGTCATACCACCAATCCCGGTTGGCAACCGGCGACTTTCCCCATTCACAGCAACTATTACCCCCTTACAGGCGCTCACAATACCATTGCGAGCGACTGCTTTGCCTGCCATCAGGGAACATACACCAACACACCGAATACCTGCGCTTCGTGCCACATCAACAATTACAACCAGGCCGTTAATCCAAACCATCAGCAGCTTGCCCTTCCGGAAGAATGTGAAACCTGCCACACCACCAATCCCAACTGGCAACCCGCAACTTTCCCGATACACAATAATTTTTACCCGCTGTTAGGCGCACATGCTGCCATTTCGAACGACTGCAGCGTTTGCCACAACGGCAATTACAACTCAACTCCCAACCAGTGTTTTGGCTGTCATGCTGACGATTACAACCAAACCAACGATCCAAATCATGCACAGGCTCAGTTTCCAACGGAATGTGAACTTTGCCATACCCAAAATGCCTGGGAACCGTCCACTTTTAATCACGACGGACTTTATTTCCCCATCTATTCAGGCGAACACCAGGGTGAGTGGGATGCCTGTTCCGATTGCCACACCGATCCGGGAAATTACAGCATTTTCAGTTGTCTGGGCTGTCATGGTCAGGCCGAAACAGACAGGGAGCACCAAGGTGTTTCCGGTTATGTTTACAACAGCATTGCCTGCCTGAATTGTCACCCGGACGGAAGTAGTAAAAATGAACTTATCCGTAGGGATTAAACTGAAAAACGAAGATGAAAAAAATTGTATTTCTGTCAGTAATCTTGCTAATAATGATGGGTGTAAGGGCTCAGAAGGCTGATACGCTCGTTAAAGGAAACATTTCCTATCTGACATCGCAAAATGTGTATGTTAAATTTCAATCCACACGTGGCATCAAAACTGGTGACACCCTGTTAATTGATCAGAACGGAAAGCCTACCCCGGCGCTCGTTGTCAGGAGCCTGTCATCCATGTCGTGTGTTTGTGAACCACTGATTCAGTACCAGTTTTCAGAGTCATTGCCTGTATATTTTAAAGGTATAACAACTCCGGTAATCCCGGCCAAACAGCCTGAATTTCAATCCGTTCAAAAGGAAGCAACGCCTTTGGAACCAGACACCATTGCTGCAAAGGGTGGAAATGCAATAAAGCCTGTGCAAAATATTTATGGCAGGGTGGCCATTTCGTCTAATGCAAATTTTTCAAACACACCATCAGCCAATTCAAACCGGATGAGATATACCATGAGCCTGAACGCTGATAATATTGGAAACAGCCCGTTATCAGCAGAATCGTACATTTCTTTTGTTTACAGAAACGACCGGTGGAGCGAGGTGAAAGACAATATTTTCAATGCTTTGAAAATTTACAGCCTTGCTTTGAGATACGAATTTAATCCCGGCACAACAGTTTGGCTGGGACGGCGGATAAGCCGCCAGATCCCTGTAATGGGGGCTATGGACGGTCTTCAGTTTGAAAAGAAAATAAAAGATGTTTCGGTTGGCGTAATTGCAGGTACCAGGCCCGATTACCGGGATTATGGGTTTAATGCCTCATTGATGCAATTTGGAGCCTATGCTTCACATCAAATCACCGCCAAAAAGGGCTTTGCTCAAACAACACTTTCTATCATTGAGCAAACAAACAGTGGAAAAACTGATAGGCGGTTTGCCTACCTGCAACATACAAATTCGCTGATCAACAAAGTGTATTTTTTTGCTTCCGCAGAAGTTGATCTGTTTATGAAAACAGTGCAAAATCAGGATGCTCCCCCACGATTGACCAACGTTTATTTTTCGTTGAGATACAGGCCGGCCCGGAAAGTTTCGCTTTCGGCATCCTACAGCAGGCGCAACAACATCATTTATTACGAATCGTACAGCGAAAATATTGAAAAGCTACTCCAGTCAGGCGCATTTTCAGGGTATGGCCTTTCGGTGAATTATCAACCTGTAAATAAAATTTCGGTGGGCGCCAGGGCAGCATATAGGAACAGGAAAAATGATCCTGAGCCTACCATGAATTTTTATGGTTACATTGCCATGACAAAAATTCCTGGCCTGAATGCGGCGGCAACGGCTTCAGTTACGGTGATGGAAACCGCTTATCTGTCAGGGAAAACCTATGGTGTGACATTCAACCGTGATTTGGTTCCGGGGAAATTATTTGGAGGTTTAGGTTTTAGGTATGTTGATTACTCATTTAAAACTTCCGAATCTTCGTTTGCGCAAAGCATGCCAGCGGCGGATGTCACCTGGCGTATTATGAAGAATCTTTATTTCTCAGCTAATTATGAAGGTACTTTGGAAAAAGTAAGCAGATATCACAGGGTTTTTGTGA
>CALFEP010000088.1 GCA_937950125.1 uncultured Bacteroidota bacterium | reverse complement strand
CATCGCATAAAAAAAGCTTCCGATTTCTAAGACCGGAAGCTTTTATGGGTTATACAAAAAATACTTTTTACGGAAATGTAACCGACCCAGGGGCTGCCATCTTTACAAAGTAGGCTTTTCCGGGCTGTAAGGTTACCAATGTATTGATGTCAAACTGTGGCCAGTAAACGCCAATATCGGCAATGGCTTTAATGACAATAACATCGTTGCCCAGGCTGCCAAAGAGTGAAAGCACATCAACAGGATTTTCGCTGATAACAGGAATCAGGTTCCAGCCTTCGGCTAATTGAAGGGTTTTGTTTTGTTCGGGCAAACCAACAATGGTAAGGGTAACCTCCTGTGATACTTTAATTTTGTAGGCTGATTGCGGTTCCCATGTACCTATTGTGTTTAACCCTCCGGCCGGGAAATATATACCTGACATTGTCTGAAGCACAACCAGTTCCGGATAAATATCGCTTAGCAAAGCTTCGATGTCGGTTTCTGCCGGCATAACATAACTTGAAAGGCTTTGCCATCCTTCCTGAATAACAATGTTATGCTGCACAGCACATCCCGAACATTGCCCGAAGCAGACAGCTTCGAGTACGGTGTTGGCAAGCGGAACATCCAGAAAACGTTTAAACCCACCAAACCCATCATCAACACCGCATTCCTGAGGCACAATTTCAACTCCGTCAAAAGTGTTTCCATTGATGAATTTATAGGTCTGGTACGTACCGGCTTCAAGAACCACCTCTGCCGAATAAATTCCATCGTCACCAGCTAACATGGGCGTCCCCTCGGGGTTCCATCCCTGAAAATCGCCAACAAGGTGAACACCATTTGCTGAAACCTCCTGAAGCCTCATATCAACCTGAAAGGTTATTGCAACAAGTGTCGGGCAGGAGCTGCATCCTCCGAAACAAACAAGGTCCAGGGTTGTATTTTCAGCAGGAACAGTGAGATAACGGTTACCGTTTTGTGAACATTCGCCAGGAACATTCTCAGCTCCATCCCAGGAGTTGCCATTAATGTATTTAAATTCGTAGTATTCGCCTATGTTAAGGCTGGTGGTGTATGTATAAATATTGTCTCCTGCATCGGTCATAGCCGTGGAAGCAGGATCCCATCCCTGGAATGAACCTGCAATATGAACACCATCTGGAGAAATCAACTCATTGGTCATGTCAACCTGGAATGTAATTTCAACTGTTGGTGGAGCGCAAACCGTGCAACTTCCAAAGCAAACCGGATCGAGCATTTGATTTGCCTCTGGAATAGTAATAAATCTGTTGTTGTTTTGGGCACAGCCTGCGGGAACAGTTTCGGCACTTTCCCAGGCGTTGCCGTTAATAAATTTGTACTCATAATAATACCCTTGCGGTAATGAGATTGAATAGCTATAAACAGCATCGTGCGAAAGTGTCATAGCCGTTGATGCCGGGTTCCAGCCCTGGAATGAGCCGGCAACATGAACACCCTCGGGTGAAACGGTTTGATAGGCCATATCAACCTGAAATGTAATTTCAACAAGAGGCGGACAAGCTGTGCAACTTCCGTAACATACAGCATCAAGCACTGTATTTACATCAGGAACGGTAAGGAATCTGTTGCCATTCAGAGCACATTCTTCGGGAACGGCTTCATCTTCACCCCATTCGTTGCCATTTACAAATTTGTATTGGATGGCTTCGCCAGCAAGAAGATTTATTGTAACAGCATAGATTCCATTTCCCTGGGCGGTCATGGCAGTTGCTGCCGGATCCCATCCCTGGAAACTTCCAGCCAGATGAACCCCATCGGGAGAAACAAAAACCCCACTCATATCCACCCTAAAAGTAACATCTGCTGTAACAGGAGGAACGCAAGGGTCACAAGAAGCATAACACACCAATGGAAGCAGCGTATCTAACACCGATACTGTGAAATATCTGTTATAACCCGAAAATGGATTGCCGACGGCGCATGCTGGAGGAACCAGCTCAGATTGCGATTTGATATTTCCATTTACAAAGCGGTAGGTGTGATAGTCGTCCTCAGTTAGGGTAACCGTTGCCCAATATACATTATTTCCAATGTGGGTCATTGGGGTTGATCCATAGTTCCACCCCTGGAAACTCCCGGCCAGATGCACGCCTAACGGAGAGACGGTTTGTTCGGACATGTCAACCTGGAAGGTTACATTAACCTGAGCCGGCGGTGGACAAACCTCGCAAGAACTGAAACAAACGGCTTCAAGGATTATATTTTCATCAGGAACATCAATAAACCGGTTATATCCGCCAAGGCCATTGTCTTCGCCACACTCTGCTGGAACGGTTTCTGAGAAATCCCATGAAATTCCATTAATGAATTTGTAGGTATGATGATCGCCGCCAACAAGTGGCAGAGTTACCGCATAGATGCCGTCTCCGGCAAGAGTCATCGGGGTTCCTGTGAGGTTCCAACCCTGGAATGAACCTACAAGATGCACTCCATCAGCCGAAACGGTCTGATCTGACATGTCAACCCTGAAGGTCACATCAACAATTGGTGGGGGAACGCAGGCCTCGCAGGAGCTGAAGCAGACTTCGTCGAGAACCAGATCTTCTCCGGGCACAGTAATATGGCGTTGTCCATTCTGGGCACATGCTGAAGGTACACTTTCAAGTCCGGCATTGGTATTACCGTTTACAAAGCGGTACAAATGGTTTTCATTCTGTGTAAGGGTGAGGGTAACTGCGTATATATTGTTACCCTGCAGCGTCATTGGTGTTGCTGAAGGGCTGAAATTGTTAAAAGTTCCGGCGATATGTACTCCGCTTGGCGACACAATCTGTTCCGACATATCCACCTGAAAAGTAATGCTTACTTCAACAGGATCAGGACATTCGTCACACATTTCGTAACAAACCGGAAGCAAGGTTGTATTTACAGCAGGAACAGTTAATACACGGTTGTTATTCACAGCACATTCCACAGGCACTGTTTCATCCTCACCCCATTCGTTGCCATTAATAAATTTGTATTCATACGAATTGCCAACTTCGAGGTTGAAGGTAGCGGCATAAATATTATCGCTAACCAGCGTCATTACAGAGGCTGCCGGGTCCCATCCCTGAAAACTGCCGGCAATGTGTACACCATCTGGTGAAACCGTTTGGTAGGTCATGTCAACCTGAAAGGTAACATCAACTAAAGGCACAACACAGGGAACACAACTTCCAAAACAAACAACCGGAAGTGCATAATTTTGAGCAGGTACTGTAAAATACCGGTTTCCGCCTTGTGCACAGCCTGCCGGAACGCTTTCGTCCATTCCCCACGCATTTCCATTCACAAATTTGTATTGATAGGTTTCTCCTGGTGGAAGTAATACCGTTACCGCATAAACATTATTTCCCTGATGGGTAAGCAATGTAGAGCCCGGGTTCCACCCCTGAAAACTACCGGCAACATGCACCCCTAAAGGCGAAACCGTCTGTTCCGACATGTCCACCTGGAAAGTTATACTAACATTAATTGAACATGGATTACAGCTTGAAAAGCAAACAGCCGGAAGGATCAGGGGTTCATTGGGTACTGTAAAATACCTGTTGTTGTCAGGGGGTAAGCTACAAGATACTGGTACACTTTCTACTTGTGCCCAGGTTGTTCCATTAATAAATTTGTATTGAGCCTGGAAACCAGGAGCCAGACCAATGGTTACTGCATATATATTATTTCCCTGATGGGTCATCAGGGTGGTTGCAGGATTCCATCCCTGAAAGTTGCCGGCCAGGTGAACTCCGTTTGGCGAAACGGTCTGTTCAGACATGTCTACCCGAAAGGTTACATCCACCAGCGTAGCAGCCTGAACTGTGGTAGAAG
The DNA here is from genome assembly GCA_937950125.1 of uncultured Bacteroidota bacterium. Lineage (GTDB taxonomy): Bacteria > Bacteroidota > Bacteroidia > Bacteroidales > 4484-276 > CALFEP01. Next base: position 11,213 of record CALFEP010000088.1, on the reverse strand, counting down.
CCAGATATATTACATCTCCTGTATTGTTGCCATTTCCATTGGCAGCATTAAAGGCGGCAGAGAATTTAACAGGTCCTACCGCGGGAGTTGGAGCGGTCCAGTTCATGCTCCATGTTTTTGTCCCTCCTGAAGGAGTATTACCTCCGGCGGTGTGGGTAACAGCCTTGTTGCTGTTGGTCAACTTGGTTTGTGTTGCATTGGTTATAACAAAATTTCCCACCTTACCACCCGTTGAATTTTCGGCGGTAAGTTCAAAGCCGAATTTGAGTGCGCCTGTATGAGTTCCGGTAGCAGTGATGGTATAGGTTTGGCCTGGGACATATCCTGTAGGTGGGATATTGGTCGTAACCCAGGTTGTTGCATTTTGTGGGACTCCGGAATGACATTGGGTACAACTTGTACCACCATCCCCAATTGATCCGGTTTTTCCACCAATCGATCCGCCACTGTTTCCTAAGAAAACTATTGCTATTGGTAAAAGCAACAGCGGAAATAGCTTGTAAATTTTTCTCATGATGTTTCGATTTTAAATTATTAAAAAATGATTTGTTTATTACTGAATAACTAACTTACTAAAATAAATCCCTGACAAATCCTCAACGATAACAAAGTATAATCCTTTTGTAAGGGAAGAAATATCCAATGATTTTTGGTAGATCTGAGCATTTATCAAAACGGTTCCATCAATTGATTTTACTGAAACATTGATGGATCCAGCAAATCTGCTATCAAACCAAATGGTTTTTGTGGCTGGGTTGGGATAAAATGTCTTTCGCCAAGGGTTATCAACGTTGTTTTCGTTAACCGAGATTGGCGGGCATATTTCACAACTACCATAACAAAGGGCTGTTAAAACGGTGTCCATTGCAGGGACTTCAATAAACCGGTTATTATTCTGGGCACACGCAGCAGGCACAGTTTCCTGCATTCCCCAGGCATTGCCGTTAATAAATTTGTATTCGTGAACAGAGCCGGACTGGAGTGTGAAAGTGTATTCGTATATCGCCTCTGAGGTGTTTGTCATCAAGGTAGCATTTGGGTCCCAGCCCTGGAAAGTACCGGCAAGGTGTACTCCCAGCACCGAAACGATTTCATTGGCCATATCAACCCTGAAAGTAACCTCAACGTCAACCGGGGGAGGACCGCAGGTATCGCAACTGCTGAAACAAACAGCCATGAGTGTGGTGTCGTTGGCAGGAACCGTGATGTAACGACTGAATCCGCCAAAACCATCCGGAACGCCACATTCCTGAGGAACCGTTTCGGCAACATCGAAAGATGTTCCGTTGATGAATTTAAACTCATGATAATCCCCTGCAATCAGGGGTATTGTAATACCGTAAATATTTTCACTGATATTGGCAAGAGCCGTGGTTGTTGGGTCCCATCCCTGAAAACTTCCGGCAAGGTGTACCCCTTCGGGCGAAATCACCTCATACGTCATATCAACCAGAAAGGTAATGCTGACAGGCGTTGGCGGAACGCAGGGTTCGCAACCGCCAAAACAGACAGCGGTAAGTGTTGTGTCCTGAGCAGGAACCTCCAAAAACCGGTTCCCATTCTGGGCACATGCGCCGGGCACCAGTTCTGCTCCTTCAAAGGTGTCGCCGTTGATGAATTTATACTCGATATAATCCATCTCTTCGAGTATTACCTGACATTCGTAAATATTGTTGCCCGACGTTGTCATTGGCAACGAGCCAGGATTCCATCCCTGGAAATTTCCTGCAAGGTGAACCCCGTTAGCTGAAACTGTTTCATTGGTCATATCAACCCTGAAAGTTACAGTGTGTGTAGGTTGCGGCGGCAGGCAAGGCTCGCAGCTTCCAAAACAAACCAGCGAAAACGTAGTGTCGTTGGAAGGAACCGTAAAATACCGGTTGAAACCTCCCTGCCCATCAGGTACACCGCAGGCTTCAGGAACAAGTTCCACAAAATCAAAAGAAATCCCGTTGATGTATTTGAACTCATGATAATCTCCCGAACTCAACACCACCGTTACTTCATAAATGTTATCCCCAACATCAGTCATGGGTGTTGATGAGGCATTCCATCCCTGGAAAGTTCCGGCAACATGAACACCGTCAGCCGAAATGAACTCATCTGTCATGTCAACCCTAAAGGTAACATTTACATCCACAGGCGGAGGGCCACAAGGGCCGCAGGCTCCGTAGCATACCACCGGAATCAGGGTGTCGTTCATCGGAACATTCAAATATCGGTTGTTGTTAAAACCGCATTCTCCGGGTACATTTTCCGAAACCGACCAGTCGATACCATTTATGAATTTGTATTCCTGGTAAGTTCCCGAAGGCAAAATGGTTGAATAGGTATAAATGTTGTCACCTGCAGGGTCCATCGGGGTTAAACCAGGATTCCAGCCCTGAAACCCCCCGGCAATATGCACCCCGTCGGGCGAAATGACCTGCTCCGACATATCCACCTGAAAAGTTACCTCAATATCGATTGGCGGAGGGCCACAGGGATAGCAGCTTCCAAAACAAACGGCATCAAGCGTGGTAGGCACCGATGGAACGGTAATAAAGCGGTTCCAGCCGGTTGCACATTGTGGGGGTACGGTTTCATCGCCGCCCCAGGCGTTGCCGTTGATGAATTTGTATTCATAATAATTTCCGGCTTCAAGCTGCGTGGTTACCGCATAAACATTGTTCCCAACCGGCAACATTTCGGTTCCGGCAGGGTCCCAGCCCTGAAAACTTCCGGCAACGTGTACCCCGTTGGGTGAAACCGTCTCGTTGGACATATCCACCTGAAAGGTAATATCCACAAGGGGTGGGTTGCAAACAGCGCAACTCCCGAAACACACCGCTTCGAGTGTGTAATTTGAGTTTGGGACTGTAAAATACCGGTTTCCGTTTTGAGCACAACCCGCAGGAACCTGCTCGTCCATACCCCAGGAATCGCCGTTAACATATTTAAATTCAATTTCCTGTCCCGGGACGAGGTTTACGGTAACAGCATATATGGCGTCAGAAACCAGGAACATTTCGGTTGCCGAGGGAATCCAGTTCTGGAAATTACCGGCAACATGCACGCCCAGCGGCGAAACCGTCTGTTCGGCCATGTCAACCCTAAATGTTACATCCACACCTGCAGGTTGTGCGGGCACAGTGTGTTGCGATTTGTAGATGACGTCTCCCGAAGTTCCGCCATTTCCGTTGGCAGCATTAAAAGCGCCATAAAAGGTTACATTGCCAACAGCAGGGTTTGGAGCGGTCCAGCTCATTGTCCATATTTTGCTGTTGCCGATGGGGATTGTTCCACCGGTTTTGTGCGTAACAGCCTTGTTGTTGTTGGTAAGCTGCGTTTCGTTGGCATTGATAATGGCGAATGTACCCACTTTTGCGCCAGAGGTATTTTCGGCAGTAAGTTCAAATCCAAATTTAGAAACGCCCAGGTGAAATCCGGCAGCCGTTATGGTGTAAGTCTGTCCTGCTTCATAACCGCCGGCGGGAATATTGGTCGAAATCCAGTTATCGATGGTTTGTGCTGTTCCCGAATGACACTGTGTGCAGGTTGCCCCATCATCGCCAGGCGATCCGGTTTTTCCTCCGGGAGAGCCTGAACTGTATGCCAACAGCAAAACAACAAGTGGTAAAAATGCAATTGGTAAAATTTTGTAAATCTTTTTCATAAGATAGCCTTTTTCTTTTTTAATTACTTGATTAACAAACAATGATATCGTTATTGCTTAATAAATTTTCTGGTAATGACTGTTTCATTTTGATAAATGGTCATGTAGTAAATCCCGGATTTTAGGCTTGAAATATCAATGCCCGGATATTCGGAAGTAGCTGAAAGTACAATTTGCCCAGGCATTGAATAAATATTCACCCTGAATGGCGGTTCCATTCCGCTAAAAACCAATGTATTGCCGGAAGGATTGGGATAAAAGTCAAAATTAAAATTTCCATCCTGTCCGGGAATGTTTAAAGTAGCCTTGAACGATCGAACCAACGACATGTTGTTAATATCCAACAGGTTGTTATCAAATTTTGAATCGAAAACAGGTGAGCAGGTCATCAAAAGGTCGTTGCGGAAAATTTGGAAAAGCATTTTTTCCCCTGCCTCGAAACCATCTTTTTCAGGGGTTGCAGGGTCATCGGCAAAGAGTTGGAAAGCCATCGGTTGCTTTGTGTCTGAAATTATCCCAAAACCACACGCATCACCTTGTGCTGTAGAAACAATCAGCCGGTCGCCAACCTGAAGTTCGGCAACTGCATTTTCATCAAAAACCACAACATGAGAAAAAGGGTTTGGATATACCGAAGAGAAGAATGGTGTAGCCGGTGAATTTATTTTATCATTGTTTCCATTGGTTTTCAGTGTAGTACATTCAGGATAAGTGAAACTTAGCGGAGCATCAAATTTTGCCCAGTACGATTTTCCGGGTTCAAGCATCCAAAGGTTTTGATAAACTCCCGGCCAGAAAACCTTCATTCCGGCCACTTCTTTTACAATCACAAGCTGATCAATCACCTCTTCAAACAAAACCTGCGGTGCAACGCCACACTCGTTTAAAACCGGCAACAATCGCCATCCTGCTTCACTGTAATTGAGTGTTTTAGCAGCCAGGTTCATTCCCGAAAAGGTAACCTGCTGCAATGAATTTAGCTTTATCTGGTAGCCATCCTGCGCATCCCAGCCGCCGTTGGGGTCGATGGTGTTGATGTTTTGTCCCGGCCAGAAAATAAATGTATAATTCTGAAGCACAACAAGACTTCCTGAATTTACAGCTTCCTCAAATAGGGATGACACCATCGGGTTATGAGGGACAACAAAAGACGAAACCCCGCTCCAGCCCACAGGCATTTCAATCACATGTTCAATCAGTTCCAAAATGGTAAGGGTTGCTGCCTGACTTTCAATTTCACCACAATCATTTTGCACCAGGCAATAATAATCTCCGGCATCGCTGACGGTTACTGCAGGAATAGTAAAAATGCTTTCATCAGCCCCTGATATTTCGCCCGAAGGGCCAAACCACTGGTATTCCAGCGTGCCCGACCCGGCAGCCTCAATTTCAAAAACGGCGGCCAGACCTGTATAAACCGAAACATTTACGGGCTGGGCTGTAATTTCAGGAGATGATAAAACTGTGAGCATCAGCATGTCGGTAGCAATGGCAGAGCAAGGTGAAACGGGATATACTGTAAGTGTAATTTCAGCATAACCGTTAAGCGCATCATCAGATCCAGGTGTGTATGTTGTGCTTAATGATGAGGGGTTGGAAAAAATTCCGTCATCGTCACCTGTCCATAATAAACCTGAATAATTGGAAGCTGTTCCCGAAAGCGCAATTGCTGTTCCTTCGCAGGTTTCGGTATCGGCACCGGCATCGGCGGTGGTTAATCCCACAACATGAATATAATCGGTCATTGTTACCGTTTCGGTCTGTTCATCATTTGAAATGGTAAGGCATACATCAAAGTACCCCGGGTTTTCATACAAAACAACCGGATTTTCTTCGGAAGAAGCTGTTGGGTTTCCACCCTCGAAAGTCCAATTCCAGCCGGTTATTTCTCCCAACGATTCATCCATAAAATGAACTGAATTTCCCACACAAACCGCTGTTGTGTTTGCCGAAAAGCCAGGATAAAGTCCCTGGTCGCCTGTAATTTCGACCTGCCAGGTAACCGAAAGTGCCGTATGCCCCGGAACATTGTCGGTAACCAACCCTTTTACCAGCTTTTGACCAACCATTGCCGGGGTTGCCAACAGCGCAAAAGTTGCTTCGTTTCCCATCAGTTCATCATCCAGAAACCAGGAAAATTGAAGCGGATCGCTTTCAGGGTCGGAGGCTGTTATTGAGAAGCTGAGCGTTTGCCCCACCTCCAGCGATTGGTTTAAACCGGCTGGCAAATAGGAAACAATTTGCGGCGGCTGATTCGGTAAAACCAAAGCTGTGTTGGGTTCCATGCCTGCCACCGGCATTTGAGAGGCGATATATGGAACGTAAAGCGCGTAAACATGGGTTAGCGTAGGGTGATTTCCGACCGGGTTTTGCAGCGGGAAAGAGGCCGTAATCGTCTGGTTATTTTCCTGTGAAACATGCGCAGATATTGTGATTCCTGCAGGATTTCCAATGGAAACCCAGGGTATTGAAATTTCGGTAAGTCCGTTTCCCGACCAGCCCTCATACGAATTGGCGCCTCCGCTGCCCGGGTATTGCCAGGCGGCGCCAGTCCACTTGTTCAATTGGATGGAGCCACCACCCCCTTCGATAGCAACGGCATATTCAGCACGGTATTGATTAGGATAAACCACCCTTCCCCACGAGTCGGAGGAAGCGCCGCTTCCGGCTATCTGGTCGGTGTCGATGTTAATAAAAAAGTCTCCACCACCACCAAGATTTAGACTAAAAAGCCCGAAATACAAATTGGTGTTATCCCAGGTCATGTAAAGGGTGTAAGTATCAACATCCATGAGTTCAGTTCCTGAATCAAAATCATTGGTTCCGTCAATTGCGATGGTGTGCGGGGTTGTTCCCGACGGGATAACAAGCGATGCTGTATTATCACTTGAAATAACATTGCCATTCAGGTCTTTAACGTTAGAAACAACCACTTCTCCGTCATCACCCGGAATCCAGTATTGCTGAATGGTGAGCCTCACTTTTCGCCAGTCATTTTGCCGTGTTGCACTTGTTAATGTGTAAATATTTGAAAAACCCTGCAATGAATAATTTGAGATGTTTTGGGCTGTTGCCAAATCAACAGCTTCACTAAAAGTAAGCTCGACGGTGTTGCTGTTTACCTGAAAAGCAGTATTGTTAAGTTTTGGTGGAAAGACATCCATATTTTGTGAGGCAAGTGTATTTAGTTCAGGAACCTCAGTGCCAGCAGGAGCAGAGGTATAGCCCGCAAACAACCTTGTTTTAAACTGATTATAACCTTTTATTTCATCACCCTTCACCAGCGTACCTTCAAATTCGCTGTTGTGCTGGCCGCCCCCATTTCCAAAAATCATGGCTACCGTAGCTCCTGATGCTGAATTGCGATGCCCGCAATAAGAACCGTAACTTCCCCACATCCTTTGCAAATGCGATTTTCCCGACCATAAAATGTCCAGCAATCCCGGTGTCCATCCCGATTTTATGTAACCTGTACTGCCGTAAAAATCGTAAATAACATCCAGGAAGTTAACCCCTTCAGTAAGCTCAATCCGTTTTTTAACACCCCATTGCGAAAGCTCGACAATAACTGTATCGCCCGAACTTTGAAGGATGTTTACCTGATAAATGGCATTTTGCTGGTTTGGCGAAACGTCCGAAAGTGCTGCCACGTGGTTGTTGGAGCCGTCGTTGTAGTCGCCGTCGGTCTCCGACCAGTAAGCCATGTCGCTGCCCACCACCGAATAGGCATTTCCGTAACCGTCTTTGTAAAACATCCAGTTCACTTTTCCGCCGATACTTTCAAAAACAGCAAAAATGTTCTGGTTGTGAATCACCACCTCGTCCACACCATCGTGATCAATATCGTTGAAGTAAGCTGCCAGCGGCGCCTGGTATTGTCCGGCAGCCCAGCGGGCAGCTTCGGCATACACGTTTGCATTTTTGATGTGCGACGAGTAGCGGTGTTCCCAACCTGCCACCGTTCCACCATCGTGCCAGCCGGTTTCGTGGAGGTTAATCATCAGAATGTACCAGCCCAACTGTGCCAGGTCGTTGTTGGGAGCGGTCATCAGGTTGTTGTAAGCATCGCTCCAGATGTAGCCGTAGTTCCATACCGGATTGTGAAAATCGGAGTGCGAGGGGGTTGCAGCCCACTGCGTGTACCACGAATTGTTGCTCCCACCGTAACCATCGGGGCCGCCAAGCAATCCGTAGGTACCGGGAGTAATTTCGGCGCCCGTTCCGTTAAAATTTGGATTTTGCATGGCGTCTGTGAGTTTCCACACATTGACACCGGGGTAATTGTCGTGGCACCACCAAAGCACACTCTCGTAATTATCCAAGAAAAATGAACCATCGTGCTCGTTCATTTCGGAGGCAACCTCCCAGTCGGTGCCATACACACAGATATTGTAAGTGCCCATGCCGGCGATTTGGTTTTTGGCGCCGCCGGCGTTGTACATCATATTTCCAACAAAAGAATTATTGATTGGGATTGCCCGCAGGCTGATTCCCGAACCGTTGTTCATCCAGTGGATTTTGCGGTTGTCGTAGCCATTCAGGTGTGGGCTGTCGTCCAAAACAACCCCCCAAACTCCATGCTGAGCCCAGTTGTCGCCGGGCCAATCGATCACACCGTTGCCCGGATAACTACCGGGTGCAAGCCAAACCCTCTCGGGAACCCATGCCGTTCGGGGAACATAGTTGTATTGAAAATCAACCATGTCGCTTTCGATTCCCACCGACCAGTTGTTCATATCGTTGGTTACAAAAGGCATAATATGTTGCCCCAGCGCCGAGGTCATCATTTCAACCCGACCTTGTGAAACCAACGTTTTCAGCCAGCTGTTGAATTCGGGATTGTGCCAGGCGGCTGCAGGCATGAGTGTTCCCGACATGTGAAAATTTCCGGGCGTGCCCGTAGCTTCATGTGCCTGCAATATCTCATCAAAACCACTTCCGTCAAGGCCACTTTGCCCGACAGGATTTCCATAAAAAACCTGCGTGTAGGTCAAACCCTGGTTGCCGTGGTGAACAAAGGCACAATTGCCTTCAGCATCGCTGTTGCGGCCGTCCGACAGGAAAAAATCCGATATTTTCCCATCTGCCAAAACAGCTATGTTAAATTCAAGTTCTTCGCGGTTTATTTTCCGGGGAAGTGTTAACTCCACCTCCAAAAGGTTTGATGCAGGCGTCCGCAGCATGTAATAATTTCTTTCAGATTTGCTTAAAGCTTTTAAATCAATTGTTTCCTCAGAAAAAAGTGTACGCAATTTATGATCAGTCAATTGCACTACCATGCTGATGTTTTCAGATAGGAAATGATCTCGGGTAACCTGGTTATATTTCCTGCTCACCATATTATCGAAAGTTACCCTCAGGAATAATTTCTGTTCCGAAATTTTTGCCCACACCGAAGCTATATCGCCGGTTGAAGCACTGCAATCTTCCACTTCGTCAAATCCCAGGAAATCTTGTTTTTGCCAGAAACTCAAATCGCCACTCACTTGGGTTTGCAGCTGGCATTGAGCAATTAATGACGTAAACACGAAAAATAGGGTCAATAATAAATACCCCTGTCTGCGTAGCGCCTGCTTCATCGTTTTTCTTGTTTAAATATATGATTTAACGATAATTATCATGAATTGTAGCCGATTGGAAAAACATTACACCAAGTCGTTTTTCACATTCAATGACAAAAATAGGGTTAACATGAAAAACCCATACCTTTTTAATTTTTTTTAAGTCATGGTAAATAGAAAAAACAATGTATTTTCGGGGCTGATTTTGAGAGGATAACAAAATAAAAAATTAAGGATATGAAAGGAATTCTACGTTTTTTTGTTTTTACAATCTTTATTTACCCAATATCACTTTTTTCACAAAATGGTTTGATTGGGAATGGCTTTGGTATCAATAACTGGAGTACTACTGATGATTTTATTGGGTCGGCGGGTTCTTCAAGAATTGGAACATTTACAGCTAATAGTACCGGCAATTGCTATTTTCGACTTGTTACTAACTGGAGCGGAAATTACAATCAATGGGGGCCTAATAGTACTTCAGACGATTATCCAGTATCGCCAGAAACCGAAGTGCCGGCATTAGAAATTGTCGAGTACAGTACAACGAAGGCTTATTACATCAATGTTTCAAGCAGTTCGCACAATTATGTTTTCAAAACAAAGGAAGGGGGTAATCCTCCTCAAAACAAGGGTTTAATTGTATTTCAGGTGCAAGGCGATATACGAACGATTTCCTCTGTTTCACAAAATCCGGTTACCGTTTATCCTGGTCAGGAAGTAACAATTACAGCTTCTTTGAATGGTGACTTAAGTACTGGTCAGGGAGTTTATTTAAGATATTCAAAAGATAACTGGACTTCGTCATCGGTAGCTGAAATGACTTATGTATCAGATAATAATTATTCTGCCTCGATTTCAGCCAACCTGAACACACCTTCTGCTGGATTTTCTTATTATGTTTTTACATCAGGTGATGCTTTGACAATAAGTTCTGCAAATGCCGACTGGTACACCATCAATTTAAACAACAACAATGGTTCAAATTATTCTTACTCTGTGCAAGGCGGATGGTCAACGGCTACAAATGGAGATTGGTCAACAGCTGGAACCTGGTCTGCCAACGCAGTTCCTTCAACTTCTGAAAGTCTGGGCACTGTAACTATTGATCACAATGTTACCTTAAATCAGAATGCGAAAGTTTCAGCAATAACCATTAATGCTTCCAAAACGCTAACGTCCGAAGCCTCAGCCAGCAGGGTTATTTCAATTTTAAATGCGGGAACATTTACAAATAATGGCGCTTTTACTGCAAATGATGGAACTGTGGTCTTTTTAGGATCTGGAACAGTAGCAGGAACGGTTACATTTAATAATGTGACCATTAATGGTGGTGTAAATTTTGGTACAGCATCCACAATTTCAAGCACACTTTCCCTTGAATCCAATTCATTTGTTGATGTTAATTGCCCGACTTATGGCGCTTCATCAACATTAAAATACAACACAGGGGGCAATTATCTTATTTCGGCTGAATGGAACAATACCCCACAAAATGTAACTGTTGCATCTTCAGGATCGGATGTACATATAGATGAAAATGGTAAAACTGTAGCTGGCAGCCTGCTTGTCGAAAATGATGCTTCTTTAACCATTGATGTCTCAAAAGACTTGACAGTAAACGGAACCTTTACAATTAATGCTGCAAAATCAGGAAAAGGAGCGGGAAGTTTTATACTTGAATCAACTGATTTGGGCACAGGCTCACTTATTACCAAAAGTACAGTTACCGGAAACATCACCGTTGAACGCTACCTCACCGGCAACTGGGACTGGCACTTTCTGTCCTCACCCGTTGTTGATCAGCCCATTGCCGGAGCTTCCAATTTTATTGCCTTTACTTTTGGAACCGGCAGCAACGAAGGCGACCCGGATGTGGATTTTTTCAGGTACGACGAAACGGCAACCGCCAGTCCATGGGTAAATATTAAAGGCGACAATGGAACGCTGAACACCAATTTTGGAACCCCTTCTTCAAATCCTTTGTTTGTGGAAGG
>CALFEP010000087.1 GCA_937950125.1 uncultured Bacteroidota bacterium | reverse complement strand
TTTTTACCACGACTTCAGGATTGAAACCGGCACTGTTATTCAACCTGGCAGTTATGCACAAGCATGCAACCGCCCCGGGTCAACAAACAATTATGTGGGATGATACTTTTCTGGAACTTTATCCAACATTTCCATAAAACAACATTTCCACTGATTTGCAGACAGACTTACAATTTGACAATTAAGATTTATTCCGTACTTTTCACTAATTCCTCTGACTTGATTTTTTCTGAATAGTGTCTTCAAGACTGTTCTGACTGGCAAATCGGGTTTATGTAACAAGCAAGTGATAAATTTCAGATATTTTCCTTTCAATTCATAACCTATATGCATTTTTCTTCTTTCAATCCTTAAAAGTGCTGACTTGACTTTTGGTGGTGGCAAAAAACTTTCTTGAGATATTTCATACATAAGTTTTAAATCAAAAAAAGTATGATAAAATACAATATATGGGTTGAATACTTTTTCTGAAAATAACTTTTCGGCAGGTTCAAGTTGCATTATCAACGAACCACCCATAAAATGCTCAACACAATCAAACATCAAGGATTTTAAAATATCAGAAGTTATTCTGAAAGGTATGTTAGACACAACTTTAAAATTTCTTTTTGGTATAGTGTAACCCCTAAAATCACAATCAATAATCTTGACATTGTAATTGTTGGCAAACTTATTTTTTAAAATGCACAATAGAGATTTATCATTTTCTATTGCAATCAGGTTTATACATTGACGAACTAAATGAACAGTTATAAAGCCTTTTCCTGCCCCAATGTCGAGAACAGTATCGGTTTCATTTATTTTAGCAATTTTAATTGCATCAGCAATCAGCACTTTATCAATAGTAAAATGTTGCCCCGTGAATCTAACGGGCAGTTTATTTTTTATCATTACTTATTTCTTGAAAATGATTTGTGCAAAGATAATAAAAAAAATGCCTGTGCATAACATGCGGTCATAAAACATTTGGGGTGAAGTGGTTATTCGAGCATACTGCCACGCATCAACTTTCGGTGTCGGTTGATAGGAACACAGCCCGCTCTCCCAAACGTTTCATACCGCAAAACCGTTATCTTGTATTTTCAGAAGATACAATGGCTTTTCATTCGGTTCATCCCGGAATTCCTGTAAAAGGTCCGCTGGGATTTAAACTTGGGAATTCGGGAGATGTCCTGAAAATCTCCAACTATCTGAAAGAACCGGTGTTGGTTTTATCCTACACCGACTCGCTTCCCTGGCCTGAATGTGCCGATGGTTGGGGGCGCACCCTTGAACTTACCGATGTGTGGGGCGAAATCAACGATCCCGAAAACTGGGGTTGCGGCTGTATGTCAGGTTCGCCCGGGATGGCTCACAGCGATTGTGACAATGGGATAATTTTCAGCGAAATAAACTACAATTCAGCCGATTATGCTGATGCCGGAGATTGGGTTGAGTTGTTCAATTCATCGGACGAAACGGTAACGCTTACCGGCTGGAAATTCAGCGACAGCGATGATGCTCACCTTTTTGCGCTGCCCGCCGGCACGCAATTGCAACCACAGGAATACCTTGTGTTGTACAGCAACTTACAAAAATTCAATTCCCGATTTCCTTACGTTTCAAACAAAACCGGACCTTTCGATTTCGGCCTGAGTGGCGACGGCGAAGCCATCCGGCTTTTCAACAGTGACGGGAAACTTAGCTTCTCGATGTTTTATGATGACAATTTGCCCTGGCCGCCAGAACCCGATGGAGATGGTTTTACCCTTGAGTTGCTTGATGCAAACGGTGATTTTTGCTACGGATTGAACTGGTTTGCCGGTTGCCCCGAGGGTTCGCCCGGCGAAGCCTATTTTGAGCCCTGTACAACTGCCATTTCCACAAAAACGGACAATAGCCCCATAAAGGTCTTCCCCAATCCGGCCAGCGATTTGATAAAAGTCGAAATAAAAACACTTTCAGCAGGATTTTTAAAAATTGAAGTTGTTAATACTTTTGGCGAAATTCTTTTTAACAAAGAAACCAGGTATGGTTTTCCAGGATATTTTACAGAAATTGATGTTACAAATTGGTGTAACGGATTGTATTACATTATTGTACGTGACTTTACTGGTGAAATAACAGGTACTGAAAAGATAGTTTTACTAAAAAAATAACATGATGAATGTAGGGCGAAATGATCCCTGCCCCTGTGGCAGCGGCAAAAAATACAAAAAATGTTGTCTGGGGAAAGAAACTGAAACGGTTCGTCATGAAATACCAACCCAGAAAACCACCCCCTCGGAGGAGTAATGGGAAGTTGAAGACCTTGTGTCGAAAAAGATTTTTGGCACTTATCGGGATAGTTACGATGAAGCCAAGGATTTTGACATAGATCACGATAATTATGCTGAATTGGAGGACTTTGAAGATGGTTTTCAGGAAGAAAAGGAAACATCAAATCAGGAAAAAAGAGAATTCGAAGATCCAAGATACTATAAGCAAATATCTGATGGTAAGTTAACGGAAATTTCAGCAGAAGACGACAAATTAATTGATGACTGGTTTAATGAGTACGTCGAAATTGAAGATCCGGTTCTCCTGATGAAACATCTTACCGGTTTCCTCAATGAACATCCCGATCTGGTTGAAAAAGCTTCACTACACGAGGAGGTAATCTTTCAATTAGGCGCTGGCTACCTGAAAATCGGACGCTATGATGAGTTTATCCAATTCCTGCTTGAATTCCGGAGCAAACACCCTGAATCGTACCTAAAGAGTTTCGGCTATTACGATTACAACATCATTGTCTGGCTTATTTCGCAAAACCGGGTTGAGGAACTTCCCGAATACCTTGAAAATTTTAAAAAATACCCGGTTGATTTTGTTGATAAAGTGTTTGAATTGTTAGATTTGCTGTATGCCACCAACAATGCTGCTTTTGCTTATCAGCTTGTGAGCGAAATTTATCCATTTATGTTTTATTCGGAGGAGGTTTTCGGTGGAGAAAGTATTGTTACGCCGCTGATTATTGAGGAATATTCAAAAGTTTTGCATCCTGATTACACCGATGAAGAAATTGATCAACTTGTTGAAAATCTGAAAACAATAAAGTGTGAACTTTTGAATCGGTATTATTCTGCTGATTTCTGGAAAGGAAATACGGACCTTATGTTAAGGCCTTTTACCAGCTGGGATGTTACACCGCAACCCCGAAAAGAAGCCTTTCACAACGTACATTATAAACTGGTGACCAATTTTCGGAGGTTTTTAAAAGAGAAGACAGGAATATCGTGGATTTCAGCAAATTTTTATGTCGAAAAGTTAGCAGAATATCTGGCCAGGTGGGTCGAAAAAAGCGATAAACCTCACAAAGTGCTTTTCGATTTTTCGCCGGAAGTGATGTATAAAACCATTGGTAGTTTGATTGGAAAAATGATGTGGATTGATTTTACAAGCTACGTTGGTCATTTCAATGCCATCTATTACTTTGCCGATTATCTGTTTGTTTGTGGCAATATTGATGAAAGCCAAAGGGATAAAATCCAGAAAGACTGCATTAAGGTGTACAATAAACCATTAGATGAATTAAAAAAACAATATGATGAATGTCTGGTTTTTACACAATTTCCACTTTGGGGAAAAATTAAACATGACAATTAGCACAGTTTGAAAATTTCATATTCCCGCAATATCCATCATCAAATCTTCAAGCATTTTACGCATTTCAGCGTTGGTGCACGAGAAATTATTTACCAGAACGGCAATGGCAATTTCTTTGCCTGATGCTGTGGTCAGATATCCGGCATAACCCATCACCCTTTCCATATATCCCGATTTTGCGCGGAAATTGTTTTCTAATACTGTACCTTTTCCAAACGATTTCAGGCTACCCGAAACCCCTGCTACCGGGAGTGAATTTATGAAATTGCCCGAAAAACTGCTTTTGTTTTTCATGTAGTCGAGCACAAATACCAGTTTATCGACCGAAACAGCATTGTAGCGAGATAATCCGCTGGCATCTTCCAGGAAAATACCCTGCACATCCATACCCTTTTTTTCCCAGAAATCGGTAAGGGTCCTGCAACCCTCGCTTAAATTTACATATCCCCTATCGATAACCGAAAGATACAACAACAATGTTTCGGCGTAAAGGTTAACACTGTTTTCGTTTAATTGGTTAACAATATCGGTAAGAGGAGGTGACAATATTTCGGTTAAAGGTTTCCTGTTTTCGGCCGTCACCTTCTGATAGAAAGACTCTGGTTTGCCATTTACCCTTATTTTATTCTTTCTCAACCTGATGATCATTTCGTTTGCTGCAAGAAATGCCGGATCGGGAATTGAGCCCTTGATTACAAATTCGGTTTGTCCCTTTGGTATGGTACCCCGGATGATTCGTTTATCGTAGTAAAATGATCCGTAAATGTAGGCATTATCCCGGTTGTCGTTTGAGGCAACCACCTGGTTGTCAAATTCAATCCAGGGCATTGGGGGTGAAATTCTGATAATTTTTGTCTGGCTTCCTGTTTTGTAGGGCGACCTGAGAAATATTTTGTACGAATTGTCGTAAATGTTCAAACCACAGGCAGTGGCGCCATAATAATTCCCGATATCCTCCCACACCCAGGTTCCCACAATTCTTCTTTCGCCAAAAATGGAGGCATCACCCACCACATTGCCATCAATACCAGTAATACCGGCATTAACAACTGCCTCGCATAAGCGGTCGAAAACATTTCCATAAAATTTCTCAAACATCGGAGAAGCAAAAGCTGGATCGCCCTCACCACGCAGGTAAAGATTTCCGTGGAGCACACCATCGTCGCCGTAATAACCATCGTATTCAAGGCTCGTTTTAAAATGATGATCGGGGCCTAACAATTCTAATGAAGCAGCAGAAATCAATATTTTTTGTGTCGAAGCGGGTATCAGACTTACCTCTGAATTATAATTGAGAAGTGTGGTTGATGTTTGTAGGTCGATGGCTTTAATGCCTACAGAAGCATTTTTCAGCGAAGCATTGCTGATAAATTCTTTCAGGATATCGTTCCTGTTATCGGGCATGACAACAGGTTTTTTCTCGGCTTTTTGCCCACACGATTCAATAATCAGGAGTAACAGAATTTGTAAAAAGTATGTTCTCATCGCATGCTTTGCTGTTTTTTACCCAAAGTGTTTAAATCTTCAGCTTCAACAAAATATTTTACCTTGAATACTGGTCGATGATTTGTGAAATTGCCCGCTGGCAGGCGGGGCAAAACTGCTGTTTGTTTCTTGTAAACATGATGCAATCGACCGCCGACCTGTACAAACCATGCTGCATGTAATTGGCGCCTTCGAAAGCGCCCGTGGCATTCCTGTACTCCATTTCTGAAATCATTTTGAGCATGGTATTTTTTTCACGTTCAAAGAGGGCTTCCATGCGCTCTTCGGGAACCTTGTCGGCTCGCAGCTGCTTGCGTTCAGCCTGAATCCGGTAGCTGAATTCATCAAATTCCTTTTTGTCCCAGGGGGTGGGTATTGGGGTTCCCGGTTCAATAATGTCTTTCCATTTTAGGTTTGCCGGGTCGAAAAGTGCAGTAACATTTGGCTCCCAGGGCTCTACCGTAATTTCAGGAATTTCGTAGGACACATCTGAGGTGTAATATTCATCAGCCAATGCTGCAAACGAATGTCCGAATTCGTGAACAAAAATATAGGGTGAGAACTTATTGTCAACGCAAACTGTGGAGTACAGATTAAAAATACCCCCTCCGCCGTAAGTATCCTCATTCATCAGGATAAACATGTAATCGTAGGGTACGGTTGCTGCTACATCGCGGATGGTTTTGTTATCGTATGCCAGTGCGTAGCGCTCCGAATCGAATGCGCCGTAGGAAACCGACAGATACGACCGTTTGAAAACACCAGGATGTGGTTTGTTTACCCCCGATGTTTGCGACGGAGTTTCAACCGCGCTGACATTAAAATCGGTTTTTCGCGATTTAAAAGGTTCAACATCAAACAATTCAGCAGTCAGCCGGGCTGCGTCATCCCTGAATTTTTGCATCTCCTTTTCCTGGTATCCATCACCCAAAATAACAACATCAACATGATCCTCAGCCGGGCCATTGTTGTAAATGGTATAGTTCCTGAATGGAGAAATCATTTCAGCGGGATTAACGTTCAGGGCTTTCGGGTCGATGGTGGTGCTCCAAACCTCGGCAAAAACATTGTTGGCATCCCGTTTTTGAACCGAAATATTCACCGGTTGCAACGGCCACGGAAACCTGATGGATTCATGAAAAGTACCCCACAGGCTGGCAGCATCAGGAATGGTCTGCCATTCGCCAAAAACACTTGCAAACCCGCGGCTGTAAATCTTTTTTCCAGACGCGACATCGGACACTTCAAAAAAATACAAACCCCTGTTAAGGTTGTCCAGCAGTAAGGTTTTGCTCCCTGCCCAGGCTCCATCGTTTAAAACCCGGTCAACCGAAAAATGTTCCTCGGCTGCAGTTCCGCTATGGAAGTAATCAATCCGCATGGTTTTTTCATCAAAAAATTGCTTAAAATCAACAGCTTGTGCAATCTGAGCATACATTATTACCGGTAAAACCATTGCCATCATTAATGTTGTAAGTCGCCTCATAATCTGAATTTTTTATGGCACAAAGATAGAAAATGCCATGGGGTTTTTACTGTTTACCGGGCGGGGTATTGTTAAAAAAGATAGACAGGGTAAAAAATTTCAACTGAACCATTTTCTCCCCCGGTAAACTTTAGTGAAAGCTTTTATCGGAGATTTACAATTTAGTGCAAGTTGATTTCAAAAAACGGATACCATGTAGTACTTTCTGTTTGATTATGAACGCCTAAACAGCCAAAAATCTTTCAAACAGACCCCAGGGCAAATAAACCAAAAAGTGTCCAGGGCAAATTGTGAATTGAATAAAAGCATAATTTTGCCGTCTTATCAATAGTTATTGTCAGATATTTTAAAATTCAATTATTGTTAAAATGAAAAGAGACACTCAGGTTTTCGACATTATCAGGCTTGAAAAAGAGCGCCAGATGAAAGGTATTGAACTGATTGCTTCGGAAAATTTTGTCAGCGATCAGGTTTTGGAAGCTATGGGATCGGTTATGACAAACAAGTATGCCGAAGGTTATCCCGGGAAACGTTATTACGGTGGCTGCGAAATGGTTGACCAAACCGAGCAGTTGGCAATCGACAGGGCAAAAGAATTGTTTCATGCTGATTATGCCAATGTTCAGCCCCATTCGGGAGCACAAGCCAACATGGCAATTTTTCTTGCCTGCCTGAAACCCGGAGATACTTTTATGGGTTTGGACCTTTCGCATGGTGGTCATCTTTCGCACGGTTCTCCTGTTAATTCGTCCGGAATTCTCTATCGCCAGGTGGCTTATGGTGTTAACGAAAAAACCGGAACCATCGACTACGACCAAATGGAAGAAACCGCCTTGCGTGAACGCCCAAAACTGATCATTGCCGGAGCTTCGGCCTATTCGCGCGACTGGGATTTTGCACGCATGCGCGCCGTCGCCGATCAGATTGGCGCCCTGCTCATGGCCGACATCGCCCACCCCGCCGGGCTTATCGCCCGTGGATTGTTGAATGACCCGCTTCCACATTGCCACATCGTAACCACCACAACACATAAAACCCTCCGCGGACCACGTGGTGGAATGATTCTGATGGGAAAGGATTTCGAAAATCCGTGGAAACAGGCCACTCCAAAAGGCGAAATTAAAATGATGTCAACCATCATCAATTCGGCGGTTTTCCCCGGAATTCAGGGTGGACCGCTTGAGCATGTGATTGCATCAAAAGCTGTTGCTTATGGCGAAGCGCTCACCGACGAATACCTCCAGTACATCATTCAGGTGAAGAAAAATGCAGCGGTCATGTCGCAGGCATTCGTTGACAAAGGTTACCATGTGATTTCCGGCGGTACCGATAATCACCTCATGCTTATCGATTTACGCACCAAATTCCCGAATCTTACTGGTCGCCAGGTTGAAAATGCACTCGTCAAAGCCGATATTACCGTAAACAAAAATATGGTTCCTTTCGACAGCCGGAATCCTTTCCAGACTTCTGGGCTAAGGGTGGGAACCCCGGCCATTACTACCCGCGGACTCAAGGAAGAACACATGCCTGTTATCGTTGATCTGATTGACAAAGTGATAAACAACATTGACAACGAAGAGATGACCGAAAGTGTAAGGCACGAAGTGAACGAATTGATGAGTGGTTTTTCGCTTTTTGCCAGCTAAAAACCCGCACTATAGACACAAAAAATGGAACGTCAGCCGTTCCATTTTTTTTGCGTATAATGTTCTGATTTATTCATTTGATATTTATTTTTTTCAAAAAATCCCTACACTGGAAAATCGTTGCTGCTTGTATCAAAATGATAAAACTGCAATCAATCTATTGACCCCTGGGTTGATGGAGATGTTCACAAAATACGTTAAAAATGCAACGCTTTTCACTGTTTTTTTCCACACTTACTAATTAAACATACTTTTTGGCATGTTTTGGAAGTATTTTTGATTCCTCTCATCCAAATAAAAATCCAGGAGGTAAAGATGAAAATTAATTTTAAACATGCCTTAATATTGCCGGCAATGGCATTAACAGCGTTTCTTTTTTCATGCAAAAAAGAAGTGAGCAACCCCGTTGAATACGTTGACTCGATGGACAAACTGGTTGTCCCGGAAAATTTCGACTGGAAAACTACCAAAGATATTGATGTAACCATAAGTGTTGGTGGCACCAAAGATTACCAGGCTAAATCGAAAGTTACGGTATTTAACGCCGATCCTTCACAGGGCGGGCAAATGATGCTTTCAGGAAATGTAGCACCGGGCAGTTCTTTCAATGCCAAAATGAGAATTCCGGCTTCGATGACCCAGGTTTACCTGAAAAAAGAATCCCCTTTTACCGGTGTCGAAAGTGTTCTGGTTCCCATTTCGGGCAGTTCCTTGAACTACACTTTCAGTACACAAAAATCTTCCGATGATTTTAAAATGGTTGTTGTTGACCCGATTTGTGGTGATGTTGGAGACATCATTCTGACTCCGTCAAATGGAGGGTCCATTACCATTGATGGTGGTTTAACCTATTCATTATCAGTGAATGTTACCAACCTTAATATAAATTTCACCAATTCTGGCGGTACTCTCAAAGTTTGCGGAACGGTAACTGCCGGTAACGTAAACATGAACAAGGCTACCCATCACCTGGTAGTAACCCAGGGTGGTTCAATCACTTTTAACGACCTGGGTATGAATGCTGCCGGAACTATAACAGTTTACAGCAATTCCACACTAAATATCAACAATGGCTTCAGCTCAGGAGGGAATGTGACAAATTATGGAACAGTAAACGTAGATGGCAGTTATAACAATTCCAACGGGTACTTCAGGAATTATGGCACTTTCAATGTTGCAAATGATATGTCGCTGAATTCATCAGGAACGGTGAACACCAATGGTTGTAAAATCATTTGTGGGGGTAACTTTAAGCAGAATACCCCAAGCGGAGATTTTGAAATGTTAGCAGGAAGCTATTTAGAGGCCGGCGGACAAATCAACCTCACCCAGTTCAGAACTTTTTTATACGATGGCTCGATGATGAAAGGCGCCAGCTATTCGGCAAACAATCAGAATTATATGTACGCCATTGGAGGAAGAAGCATTATTGTGATTGATGGCGCGGTGGATGTCAACAGTTTGATGGATGGCCCGGTTTCTATTCTTTACAAGCAGGGCAGTGCAGTGAACCTGAACGGATCGACCATTACCAATGGCGCAGAGGTTATACTGGAAACAAATTTTGCAGGTTACATTCCTCAATCAGCTTGTAACCCAGTAGGTTTCGGAGAACCACCTATCATCGACACCGACCTTGACGGGGTACCGGATGAAAATGACCTTTACCCTACAGATCCGTTAAGGGCCACCAATGCCTATTTCCCGGCCGAGGGTGTTTGGGGTACAATTGCATTCGAAGATTTGTGGCCATCAAAAGGAGATTACGATTTCAACGACCTGATATTGGATTACACCGGATATTATGTGCTGAATGCTGCAAACAACGTGAAGGACCTGGTGTTCGATTTTAGGGTAAGGGCAATAGGAGCTTCATTCAACAATGGTTTTGGATTTCAACTGGAACAGATAACTCCCGACCAGGTTGAATCGGTTACCGGGTTAATACACGAAAGCGACCTGATGGATATTACGCTGAACGCTAATGGTACCGAAGCCGGGCAAACCAAAGCCGTGATCATTCCGGTTGAATCGGTGGAAGATATCATCAACAGGTTAACCACAGGAAGTATGTTTAATACCGTTGTCGGCGGTGGTTCAGGAGACTGGGATGTTGTGCCTCTTACCATTACCTTTGTCGATGCTATAGACCTTGGTTTATTGGGACCTGAAGATTTCAATGCATTCCTTATCCAAAATCAGGTAAGAAGCATGGAAATACATTTACCTGATATGGCGCCTACCGATCTGGCAAACATGGATATACTGGGCACACAGGAAGATGATTCAGAACCTTCCACCGGAAGATATTACAAAACTTTGAACAATCTTCCCTGGGCTATCAATATTTACGAAGGATTTGATTACCCAATTGAGCTGATGGATATTGTGGTTTCACATCTTCATTTTGCCGAATGGGCGCAATCAGGTGGAACAGTTTTCACCGATTGGTACAAAGATTTGCCAGGATATCGAAATGTTACCAATATTTATTAAATCATAATAGTAAACGACTGGTTATAAAAAGGAGGCAAAAACCTCCTTTTTTTTTCGTAAGGGGCAGTTGCGTTTTTATTACCTGAAAAACCTGGCATTTCTTCAAACCAAATCACCGTTTTTTATTAATAATGAGTTCAGGCTAAAAAGCTACGGAATGCTGATTTTTAGTGTTTTTTACCCCTGTCCTTAAAGGGAGGATGGTTAAAAATAAGCAGGTTGCAAAAGTCCCCTTTAAGGCTTGTCCCGATTATCGGGAACTTTATGGGTTAAAACCCTTTTGAGACTATACCTGGCAAAGCTTGCACACTTTTGTTGGAATTATACACACTTATCTGGAATTACGCTACATTTGCTAATCATATCTTTCATTCGTAAAGATTTTTTAATACTTTAGTACGTTTAAAACAGTTCTCAGTCAGAAAAGAAATAAATAAAATTATGAAACACGTAAGATTTTGGTTGTTTGCAATTTCCTTTACAATGCTGTTTATCGCCTGTAAAAAGGAAATCAATAATCCGCCGGATGACGGCAGAAAATCGATAAACGAGATGGTTGTTCCCGAAGGTTTTAATTGGGAAACCTATAATGACGTGCAATTGGTAATAAAAGTTGAATCTACCTATGCCATCAATGCTAAATCCAAAATATCGGTTTACCGTGGCGACCCGCTCAACGGGGGCGATTTGATGGTCACTGGCCCAGCCTCAGCCGATCAGGATTTCATAAACAAACTCAGAATTCCATCCTATTTGCAGGCGCTTTTTATCCAGTGCGAGTTTCCGTTTGGTGGAACTCAAATTGTTTCCTTGCCGGTGTCAGGTGATGCAATCACCCACACATTTACTGAAACCAAGTCAGCTCCGGTTATTCAGAATTACAAATCGACCGGCGAAGTTGGACCTGATTGTGATGATTGTTTTCAGGTACTTTCCGGAAGTGGCTCATTTACCATAAACGGCGGAAATATGTATTGTGTTACCGACAATTTTACCGGAAGCCTCACTTTTGAAGGCTGGAATAACGGTGGCACGTTGAAAGTATGTGGAACAGCAAATATTTCAGGAAATTTTCAGCTTGGCCCAAATTGCCACATCATCGTAACCCAGAATGGAAGCCTTACTATGAATCCGCCATCGAGTTATGGCACAACTGCCAGCATTACGGTTTACGAAAATGCCAGTTTGACCATCAACGGGGCATTTCAAACCAATGGGGCATTTTTTGCCAACCAGGGCTCCTTGCTGGTTGCTGGAAACCTTACGATTCAAAATCTTGCCAACCAGTTCACAAATATGGGTGAAATTACCGTAAACGGTAATGTTCAGGTAAACAATGAACTATTCAACAATTCAGGCACTCTCACCATTAACAATGGCAACCTTACCACCAATTCAGGTTGTGCAATCACCAATTCCGGAACCATTGACATCAACAACGGCTATGTAAATGTTTCGGGAGGTACATTTGATAACACAGGAAACATGACGGTTGACGGATCGTATTTCAGGCTTAATACGAGCAACATTTTTACAAATAACGGAAACATAACTTTTAACAGTACCAGCGACAGGTTTGAAGTAAACACAAGTACTTTAAACAATCATGGATTTGTTACAGTTACAGGGAGCATTTATTTTAATGCATCATCTGTCGTTTTGAATAGTTGCGGCATGTCATGCACTTCAATTCTTGAAATTAATTCGAGTAATTTTGTAAATAACACCGGGTACTTAAAAGGCGCTCAGGAATTCAGAATAAACAGTACCGGGCAATTAAACCTGAACAGTGGCTCGATGATATCGACTCAAAATTTTACCTACAACCAGGGTTCAATTGTTGGTTCGGGGTCACTCAGTACAATCAAAGTAGCTGGAACCTTCTCTTTTTATCAATCGAATACTTATATTAATGGTCTTATCGAAGCTGTTTGCGATAATTTCTATTTTGCACAGGGGAATCAGGCTTCGCATTTCATCAATGGAGCTACTGCTGTGGGATTTAATCAGGGGTCCAATTACATCCCTGTTTCGGGCTGCAACCCCGAAGGGTTTGGTGCGCCTCAGTTTATCGATTCCGATGGCGACGGGGTTCCGGATGGTCAGGACGATTACCCGAATGATTTTTACAGGGCTTTCAATTCGTATTTCCCTTCGGAAACCACACATGCCTGTCTTGTTTTCGAAGATCTGTGGCCCAATAAGGGCGACTACGATTTTAACGATCTGGTGGTTGATGTTTGGGGCACCGAAGTAACCAATTCAAGCGATGAGTTGGTCGAAATATTCATCAATTTTGATGTGAAAGCAGTAGGAGCTTCATTTATTAATGGCTTTGGCTGGCAATATAGCAAGGTTGTTCCTGATGATATTGTTTCGGTAACAGGGGCTGTATTGCGGCCAGGAGGAATTATCACGACCAATCCCAATGGTACCGAATCAGGACAGGATTCAGCAGTTATTGTTGTTGTCGAAAATGTGGAAGATGTAATCAACCGGCCGGGCGGCTCAATGTACAACACCCTCGAAAATGGCCTTGTCGGCGTTTCCGACGAAGTAAATGTTTATGTTTATTTTGGAGAACAGACCCCAATCGACCGAAGCCTGATACAAAATGGCGATGCCTATAATATATTCCTGATTCAGAACCAGGAACGCGATGTTGAAATTCACCTTCCCGGACGTGTTCCGACTGATAAAATGAACATGAGCCTGATGGGCACAGGCCAGGATGCATCGGGTTTGTATGGCCCCTCCTATTATTTCAAGACGGCCAATAAACTTCCCTGGGCATTGTTGCTCATGGAAACCTTCGAATATCCCATCGAAAAAATTGAAATTACAGAAGCTTATCTGCATTTCGTTGAATGGGCCGAATCAGGCGGATCGAATTATTCCGACTGGTATTCAAATACGGCTGCAGGTTACCGTGATGTAACCAAAATCTGGGGTGCCGATTAACAGGCCAATGAAAAACATGCAAAAAAGGAAATCCTTTCGGATTTCCTTTTTTTTACTAATATTGTCACAAAATTCATCAAAATCATTGTCAAATAACTTTAAACTAAAAAATTAGAAAGATGAAACGGATTTTTACAATTGTTGCAATTTTGATATCGGTGTCAGTCATGGCTCAGCAATCAGCTGACACCACGAAACATTGGAAAATAACCGGATTGGGGAGTTTATCGTTCACACAGGCTAGTTTTTCCAACTGGTCGGCTGGGGGTGAAAATTCGGTTGCCGGCCTGGCTATGATTAAAATGTATGCGGATTATGTGAAAGGCAATTTTTCGAACAACAACAGCCTTACCATGAAATATGGTATTCAGCAAAACGAGAGCTACAATTCACCCCGTAAAAATGAAGACCTGATCGATTTCAACTCACAGGTCAACCATAAAATATCGAAAAACTGGAGAGTGAGTGCTTTGCTCAATTTCAACACCCAGTTTACCAATGGGTACAATTACCCCAACGATTCGCTGGTCATATCAAGGTTTTTAGCTCCCGGATTTCTGACCATTTCCCCCGGTATCCTCTACAAGCCTTCTGATTATTTCAGCGTACTCATTACCCCAATAACCCTGAAGGGTATTTTTGTGAAAGATCAGGACCTGGCCGACCTTGGCGCTTTTGGCGTAGATAAAGCCGAGACTGATACCGCCGGACAGATTATTCCCGGTACCGGTAAAACCTCAAAGATAAAGTTGGGAGCATTTACGGAGGTTTATTTTAAAAAGACTTTTAAGGAAACCTTTGCTTTCGAGTCGAAATTAAACTTGTTTTACAACTATTTAAAAGACAACAATATTCCCGAAGGCGTTGCACCCATCGACGTCAATTGGCAGAATTTTTTCATTTTCAGAATCAACAAATGGTTCTCCACCAACCTGTTTGTTCACCTGGCTTACATGCCTGGCGATGTTTTTATTGAAAGAAAAGGAATTAACGATCCAATAACAACAAAGCCCAATGATAAATTACAAATTAAACAGTCGTTTGGTATTGGTTTAGCCTATACCCTGCAGGATTTAAAAAAAAACTAATTAAACTGATTCATTAAACAGCTAAAAAGTATAGAAATGAGCATTTTTAAAGAATTTAAACAGTTTGCCATGCGGGGCAATGTAGTTGACCTGGCTGTGGCAGTTATTATTGGAGGTGCCTTTGGGAAAATTGTAGCCTCCTTTGTGGCCGATATATTGATGCCGCCACTCGGACTACTGCTGGGCGGAATGGACTTTACAAATCTACTGATTACACTTAAGCAGGCAGAGGGTGATATTCCGGCTGTTACGCTCAATTATGGTAAATTCATCCAAAATGTTGTTGACTTTGCCATCGTAGCCTTTGCAATATTTATGATGATCAAAGCCATCAACCTGACCAAAAAGAAAGAAGAGGACGCACCGGCGCCGGCGCCTGCACCCCCGGAACCATCAAAGGAAGAACAGCTTTTAACTGAGATCAGAGACCTTTTAAAAGAAAAAAACCTCCGCGCTTAGTAATTTTGATTTAGTCTTTTCGGAGTTTCGATTATTTTTAACTTTAAATATTACACCATGAAAAGACTTATTGTTTCAACCCTTTCAGGATTGCTGTTTGGATTTGCTTGCTTTGGCCTGGCTTCGAGCGGGCCAGAACCACTGCCATGGATGATTGGGGTTCAGATTATTTTAAGCCGTGCCCTGATGGGTTTCGGGCTTGGAATCACTAAATTTGAATTTGGTCATTGGACAATCCGTGGACTCGCATTTGGATTAATTTTCAGTCTTCCCCTCGCATTTGGTGGCATGATTGCCGAATCGCCCGAATTTACGCCTATGATGATGTTTATCTCCACCGTTTTTATGGGGATGATTTATGGTTTCCTCGTGGAGTTCATCACCACGGTTTTGTTCAAGTCAAAAATTTAGAAAAAAAGTAATTATTTTTTTTGCTGGAAAAAGAATAGAACTATCTTTGCAGCCCGTTTGAGGGAAAAAGTTCATTCTTTTTTGGGAGTTTAGCTCAGTTGGTTCAGAGCATCTGCCTTACAAGCAGAGGGTCAATGGTTCGAATCCATTAACTCCCACTCAATAAATAAGGGGTTACAGCGAAAAAAGTTGTAACCCCTGTTTTATTTGATACATAATATTGGAATGGAAATAGAAGTTGATGCTGTCGATATCCTGTTTTGAATGTCATTGATTAGTTGATCTGGATAATTGCAAATGATGTTTCTGATTGACAAGGACGATGTAATTTCATTCATTACAAACTATAAATAAACAAAGAATTGCAATTATCGCCCCCCGTTCGTGATATTCGGAATTGGATTTTGGACTGCCTTCACGCCAGTAAATCATTAAGTTGCCCAAAGTGTGTGAGATACGCTAATTTGTAAATATGATGGCAAGGAAAACAAGTGAACGGCATCTTTTAAATGTTTAGCGAAAACGCCATTTGGTTCACGTTGTGAAGGAATAACAAATTGACAAAATGGACGTTTTTTCAGCTTGCAGGAAATCCGAATTGAGGATAATATTTTAAGTGTAATGATTATTTCTGCTTTGAAAGAAAAGAATTCAAAATATTCAACTAAAAAATGAAGGAATATGAATCTTCTATTTATTCTGTTTATTCTTGTTGCAGTATCTATCTTGGTATATAAACTATTTTGGAAAAGTTCAAGAAAACAGCTCTTTACTGGAAATTCAAAACCAATTGGGAGTAAACAAACCTCGACCAACAAATTTTCGCCAAATACAAAAACACAAAAAGTTTCTTTTGAATTTGATGAATCAAAAACCGGAATAGGTAAATATCTAATTTTTGATTTGGAAACAACCGGATTACCGCAAGGATCGAGATCAATAATTGAAACAATTGATAAATGGCCAAGAATTATTCAGATTGCATGGGTAATTCTTGACGAAGAACTATTATTAGTAAAAAAAGAGAACTTCTTCATCAAAATTCCAGAAAAGATACCTGTATC
>CALFEP010000086.1 GCA_937950125.1 uncultured Bacteroidota bacterium | reverse complement strand
ATTGCATCAGCAAGGATAGCTATAGAATGTGAAATGGGAGTCGGCATGAAAATATCCCAATGAATCAGACCTGTGTAATTTTCGTTATTTGTAGGAATTAATTCTGTGTTCTTTGTACAAGCATCGAAAGTAATTGTTGTTGCATTGGAAATCAGCACAAAATAGGCTTCTCCCGGATTCAGGTTGCTCAGGTTGTTGATTCCCATCTCAGGCCAGTAAACCCCGTATCCGGCTACTTCTTTAACGATTACAAGATCATTCACCACAGGTGCAAACAGGGACTCCACATCTACGGGACAGGCCGATATGACCGGGATCAGGTTCCAGCCTTCCTCGAGCTGCAAGGTTCGGTTTTCTTCTATTTCGCCAGAGATGTTGAGGCTTACTGCCATATTCGTTTTTACCTTGTAGGCCGATTGTGGCGCCCAGTTTCCAATTGTGTTTATGTTTTCTGCCGGGTAGTAAATGGCATCTTCAGTGACTGCAATCACAAGATTATCGATGATATCCGCATAGATGCCCTGAATTTCATCATGACCAGGCATAAGATAGCTTGACAACCCAGACCAACCCTTTGGTAAGTTTACAGTATGGATCAACCAGACGCGCTGGTTTATCGATACTGTTAACGGCAACAATCCACCTGCTGCCGTTATCGTAATTCCACCATTTCTTACAAAACCAGTTGTATTTTCATCATAATATACTGTGATCACTGCGTCTCCGCCCCCACTCACCGGATTAACACTGAGCCAGTCCGTAGTTTCGTCCAGGGTCCAGGCGGTATTGGAACTGATTTCGAAAGTTGTTGATCCTTCAGCCGCCTGTATTTCCAGGCTTACCGGGTCAACTACCAGCTCCGGTCCACCCGCGGTTTGAATCGTAATATAAATTTCCTCTTCGGGATAACCCAGGCTTCCGGCGGAGATTGTATCATAATAGATGCCACCTGTCAGGGGTTGACTTACAAAATTGATCCTGGCGGAATCAGCTACGCCATATAAAGTTCCGGTGTCGGGAGTTGCCGTGAGCCATTCGGGCATGTCAATCCAATAAAAAATATCACAAGTGTCTATTAATAAATGTTAAAATTCTTAAACCTAACTTCTCATTGGAATTTTTTTGTTTAATCATCTCGTTTAATCTGTTAATATTCATACATTTGAATAAATTTATAAAGCCTAAGCTTTTGAATACAGTTCCCAATTATGTCAGGTTTGAGATTTTCACCTCAAAACTTAATTCAAAAGTGCGACAAGGTTTTCCTCAAAATCAATAATGAATATCAGTAAGATACAATTAATATTAACGTATTTTAATAGACACCAGTGAAAAAATATCATTTGACGAAACATTTTCCAGTGTAGAATTAAAACTGATACTATCACCATCTTCAATGATGAACACAAAATTGTTCTCACTCCAGTGCAGCGGGCCCTGGTCCACCAGGAAAGTCCAGGTGGCCGTATCTGCCAATGGATTGCCATATATATCCTTAACACCTGCAATTTGTGATTTCAGGAGAAGCCCTTCGAGGAAGTACATGTTTTCAGGGTTTAGCGTCAGCAAGACTTTGTTTCCCTGGGTAATATATTGTACACTTGATCCGGCCGTTAATCCTGAATAGGTGTCCAAAATTTTACAGGAATTTATGGTTACGGATGAAACATCGAGTTTTTCGTTAAATGTAAAAAATATCTCGTCACCAATATTCAATATTCCATCAAGCGGTTGCGGGTTTCCTGAAATCATGGGAGATATCCTGTCGATGATCCCCGTGCGGTTTTCAGAGTAGTTTTCTTCGCCTCCTTCACAGGTTACAACTGCACGGATTTTACACTCACCATCCGGGAAACCACTCATATCCAGATCAACGTTCAGAATGGGTGATTGTATAGACTCTTTAAGAATGGAAAAGGCTTCATTCCAGTATCCACCGGAATAATATTCCAGGCCAACCGAATGTAGATCCGGGTTGAGCGTGTCATAACCTGTAATCGTAACTGGAAGAATATTGTTGCTTGCCTGGTTAACCACCCAGTTGTTGTTGGGCGACTGGATGGATATGGGTGAACAGGGTGGATCAAAATGGACATCAAATGTTACCGCATCAGATAAATTGGGAACCACTCCCAGGGCTTCTGCAATCTCTTTTTCACATTTTGGGGATAATCTCAGGGTCAATCCTTCATAGTCGTATATCTGCCCTCCTTCAGGCATACTGACAGAAATATAGATCACGTTTGATCCATAATCCAAATTAAATTGTTTTCCCAGTGACAGCGAGGTTTCATGTTTAATATTTACACCATAGGGATTGTTTGACGACTGTAATATACAAGGCACCAGGTCCTCCTCGGTCTGGCTTGTGTTAATCATATTTACTTCAAATAAAGCGGCCTCTCCGGCAGGAACATTCCACATCACATTTGGTTCGATCGTCAAAAGGCAACCTTGCCGTGGAACCGTAACCTCTTCATACGGGCAGGAAGTTTCCCCGCTTACCGTTTCAAATACGGGAGTGCCATACACACGGTCTGTTTTAATGTCATAGGTAATAATATCAAGTGGATCATTGTCAGAAACATCAAATCCCACTGTTGTTGAGTTTAAGGCAGAATTTACCTCGGATGATCCATAAGTTATGGAAGATGATACAGCCGCTCCTTCGCCAAGGCCAAGGCCGTTGATTTTAAGCCCTATCTCCGCGGCCATGTTCTTATTTATCATCAATTCAAATTCCTCGGTGTGGGTGCGCGACCGGCTCATGGTTTCAAAAAACTGCATTGTTGTACCATAAGATACGGATTGATTGCCCATATATGGAGCCGCGTTGTCTTTCAGCGACTGGTTGTATGCTATTATATTCTCCCAGCGGTGGGCCGATGCAAAGTCCTCAATCCGGTAAAGGTCGGGGATGATATCGTTTAAAATTTGATACTCCGTGTAAATATACTTGGTGGCAAATCCATTGGGGGCGAAAATGATATCCTGATCAACGGATATCGAATCACCCGATATGCTCAGAATGTCCGTGATTCCGTAAAGGAGGTTCATGGCGCCACCCATATACACATCACCTCCACTACCAACAATTAATTCGTCACTTGAAGTTTTATAGGTCGTTGAGGTTGTTAAAGTGCTTTGGTTCTCAGTAATCGAATTCTGCCTAACAGATTGTTCAATTCCAGCTTTGAAACTAAATTTCTCTTCTATATCGAGTTTTATTCCGAACAGAAACTTGACTTTAAATTTTAGACAAAGCGATGCCTTAACAAAAGCCGATGTGTCGTCCTGGTGTTTGGTGCCAAAACTATATGAATTGGATACTGAGGTTGTGTTGTTCATGTAGCTGAAACTTCCATCACCCGGCGGATCGCGGAGTATCAGAAGCGGGATCTGGGGCATGGTGGTTGCAAATGCGGTTTCCCTGGGCACCTGGCCCATTATATAAACCCATTGTTGAAATGAGGCTATCTTTCCCGATTCGTTTTCATATTCAAACCGGATGTCTTTTTTGTAGGGTTCATAAATATTTGGGTATCCGGCCATGAAAGTATAGTATGCGCCACTATCAGAAACGGGAACATCCACTTCACCGCCTTCATCGCTCAGGTTATCGGTAACTGTAACTGTTCCGCTGGTAACGGGGCACTGAACATCGCCATAGGGTTCATAGACATTAATCGCAATATTATAGATTTCAAATTGTTCCAGAATTTTCAAACCGTTAAATTCGGGAAGTGTGTCAAATCCTGATATCATGATTTCCGGATCGGTATGGTAAATAAAATTTCCGGACACAGGGCCTTCACCTAAATCCATCTGTCTTGTGTCGAAGGTAATAGGGGTGCCGTTATAAACGACCGGTGAAGGTGTGATTTCGTATTGGCCGGGGGCAAGATTGATGCTGTAATAGCCAAGTGTGTCGGTATAGATGACGGCAGCAGAACCGCAGCTGTTCATGCATTCCACAACCAATTGCATCGAGTCCGCCAAAGGAACGCTACAGCCCCCACCAGGCGAATCCGGAAGCGGAATGCCACCGCCCGCAACATAACCACTGAGTTTATAGGTGAGCGAATCGGTAAATTGCATTCCGGCAAGTGGCGACAAAATGGTGTCAAGGATCTGTTCAGGATAAAACCGGTGTCCGCCGGCTGTGTCAGGTTTAAATGTATGTGACCCTATCTCAACACTTCCAATAACGAAATTTCCTGTGGCATCAGTCACTGCTTCTATTTCATCGTCCATCAAAATATGCACGCCCTCAACCGGACAGGTTGTGTTCATATAGCCTATGTGACCACTGACACTAAAGTAGGAATTGTCCTGGAAATCGGCGTTTTCAATAGTGGGATATGTGGGATAACTGGTGGTTCCCGTGCGATGAACAGGAAAAAAAACATGGGGTATTGTATCCTCATACTTTGAGGGAGTAATGGTAAAAACACCCCACCCTATGTTGGCTATATAGTAAGATCCGTCTGCCATGGTTGTGGTGGTGTGGGTTGACGGAATGTTTCCTCCGGTAACGGTAATGGTTACACTGGGTACGCCTTCGCCCGCTGAAGTAAGCACAATTCCTTCTGCATTTCCTGTACCCTGGCCTGTACCTATTAACCTTAACGCATCATGAAACTGGCCTGTTTCGCCTGCATTAAGCGTATCGTATTGCGGACCGGTAAGTGTGGGAAGAAAAGCAACGCCAATATTTTTGGTTTCATTTGGATTAAAATGCAGGAGCGTGTCCGCCAGGTTCTCCATTTTGAACTGAGAATTTCCCCCTTTGTTCAAATACACCGGGCAATCTGTAAAACAAGCCGTTTTGTTCGTGATTGTGAATGTCTCATAATCACTTATCATCCCTATATCCCAGGGTCCAAAATTAAAGCTTTGATGCACGCCATTTGGGTTTAGGAGTTCTTTTGCAGGTTCCTGATGGTAATACCGCGCCCCCATATCCATCCTCGACTGGTCAGGATCACGGTCGTCGGGATCTGTCAGCCAATCGTTGCCGTTGCCGTTCGGGTCGGGATCGCCGGTATCGATGCAGGGGGATTTGGTGGCATCGTTTTGCGGAAAATTGGTCCAGGAAAGTGCATATGGCATTTCTCCTGTTCCGGTAAACATGGGATTGGTACTAATGTTTCCTGTTCCTATATAACCTCCCTGGACACATGACCAGGTTATTGAAATTCCACTCCCGCTTGTAGCAACATTATTAAAATCCCACAGAATACTGTTCTCAATAGTACAGGTCGAATTTGGCGAACAATCTACAAATCCTCCAGTCCCAACCATTGTCGTGTTAATTACTTCCGGATTGGTGGAACCCATACAATAAATGCAATAATATAATGTGTTGCGAATAAAAGTGTTGCGAACATGAGGGTCGGAATCATTGGAACACACAATACCGTAGTAATTGATATCTGAAATGATATTGTCGTCGATTTGAGGATCGGAATCATTGCCACAAGCAATGCCGGCGATATCGATGTTTGAAATGATATTGTTGTCGATTTGAGGATCGGAATTTTCATAGCATATAATTCCATAGGCGCTACTTAACGAGATGGCATTGTTTCTTATTTGTCCGCTTGAAAAATGATACCAAATCCCAAATAAACCACCTGATATTGTGTTTCCTGATACGATAATGGAGTCTGATTCATAACAATATATTCCGGATTCCGTGTTATCTATAATTTCATTTCCCATTATCGTTGAATAGGATTGGTTGCAGTCAATGCCATGCACACCATTTCCTGAAATCGTATTTCCTGAAATGAGGGTGGTATCATATGCGCATTGAATGCCATGTTCTGTGTTGTTTAAAATGCGGCAATTTGTTATTTCTGTATTGGACGAATTACATCGAATGCCAATGACATTGTTGTAAAAACTGCTGTTCTGCACTGTCCCGTCCATCCCATCGAAACTCAGTCCGGCGATCTCGTCGTTGTTTTCAGAATCGAGTATCATAAAGGAAGCATACTCCATTTTACAATATTCGATGGGATTATCAGGATTTGCCGTATTGGTAAGATGTATCATGCCCCACCACCCGGTATTACCTGCCCGGGTAAAAACAATAGTGTCAGCCCCGGTTCCCCGGGCGATCAGCGTACCATAAACCGTCATATATCCAAAATCGCTATTATCCGGCGTGGGTTCCTGAACCGAATAATCAATTGAGTTTGTTCTGAACTTCACGCAAACTCCCGGTTCAATGGTCAGGGTATCACCAAAAGGCACAATAATTTCACCACCGATAAAATAAGGGCTGTCGGCAGCGGTCCACGTACCACTCACATTACCCCCTGTGATATAATTCTCAGGAAATACCTTAATGTAATCTTCTTTGGTCATTTGGCTCACAAAGCCGTTTTCATCTTTCACTTTCAGGATCACCGTGTAGGTTTGGACATCCAAACCGCTGTGTTCATAAATATGCACAGGATTCTGAACCGAGGAGCTGTCGCCATCGCCGAAATACCACTTCCATTCGGCAATGGGTGCTAAATTCAGAACGGAAGCATCAGTGAAGTTCACCGTCAGGGGAGTGGCGCCGCTCGTGGTCTCTGCTGTGAAATCAGCAACCAAATCAGTTTCGTTGTAAAGCGCCAGTACCTCAGTATCAGACAGGGCTCTTCCGTAAATACGGACGTCATCCATTTTTCCATTAAGAACTGTGGTTCCTGTCCTGGAATCCCGTCCGACATAAAAAGGCCCGGCAGGGGTTATGTTTGATCCGGTCCCCGAGAAAGTTTCTACCTCCTGCCCGTTAACACAAATACGGAATGAACCAGCACTCACATCCCTGATAAAGGTAACAAAATACCAGGAGCCTGCCGAAACCACACCAGTGGCCGTATATAAATCTCTTTCATTGTTATTCCAATAAATGCGAAGCCTGAAGTCGGTATGTTTCTCGAAGTTGACGTTATGGTCGGTATTAAAACTTCCAAATAAGATACCACGACTGTCGTCATTAAAATACACCCAACAAGAAAAAGTTAAACTTCCATTAAAAACAGGGGGGTATCCATTGTTTAACTTAACACCTGAGTTGCTGCCGTTGAATGCCAGGGCTTTGCCCGGATTCCCATACCTGTCAGTTGTCCAGGTGGTATTCATGTTGGTTCCGTGATAATTGTTACCGGAGTAATCCTGGAAATCGCCATCAAAAGGGAACCAGACTTCGGGTATTTCAAGGGTTGGCAGCACAGGACTACAATCAGTCTTTGTTTTGCTACTGCCACCGGCGTCATCGTTAATATAATTTATCTGACCACTACCGGATTCACTGATTATTGAGCTTTTGATCTGCGGTGGTTGTTTTCCCGGATTTTGAGCAAATGCAAAAAGGCTGAACATTGATGCAAATGCAGCAAGCACGTAATTCTTTTTCATTTTCATAACTGTTTGGTTAATACTGTAATGTTCTAACTAAATCGGTGATTAAAATTTGGGAAGATACTGAAAAATTTGCTCATATTCAATTATTTAACAAAATGATGCAATAAAAATATCCGGAACATCCATCAAAATACAGGTAATGAGTAGTTTGAGATCAAAAAAACTTTTTGGAATTTGATCATTCAGTAAAAGCCCCTTCTGAAAGACAGATTGTTTAACTTTGCAAAAAAAACATCATGAAAAAAATACGCATATTTTCCGTAATTGCCTCATTTTTCGCCATTAGTATTATATTTACAGGTTGTACTGAAGATGAAACTGTTGTTGAAAACGCCCGCGATAAATTCCTGGGAACCTGGTCGGTGGAGGAGTCGTGCGTGAGGTTGGATTTTGAAGTGGAAATAGAAGCGGCCACAGGAAGCGATACAAAGGTTTTGCTGTACAATTTTGCCTTTACCGGACCGGGTTACGATCCTGCCTATGGCTTTGTGAGTGGCAACACAGTTGACCTTCCGCAACAGGTGATTGGCGATAATTGGATAATAGAGGGGTCGGGAGCGATGCAGACAGACGGAACCATCATCTGGAATTATTACATCGAAATCGGCGCAAACGGCTCTAATTGCCAGGCAGAGTTTCAGAAATAACAAAAAACAAATAAGCACCAATTATCGAAATACACAAAACTCAATAAATCAAAAAACAAACAATCTCAAATGTTAAAATGATTGAGACACGATTTTGTTAAGATTAATTGGTTTTGACATTTTTAAACTTTGATTCTGGAATTTTTGAGCGGTTTCCGCAACCTGAGACTTCGGCGTGAGAC
>CALFEP010000085.1 GCA_937950125.1 uncultured Bacteroidota bacterium | reverse complement strand
GAGGATTCGGGGCTTGCGTCCTTTTTGCGCTTTGCACTTTGCGCTTTACTCTCTCACCCTTTCCTTATCATCATCAATCCATCACGCACCGGGAGCAACAGGTTTTCAACCCGTGGGTCGTCTTGTACAAAGTCATTAAATTCGATAATTCCGAGTGCTTCTTTATCAGTAGAATTTTTGCCTTCAAGCACTTTGCCATCCCACAAAGCATTGTCGGCCAGAATAATTCCGCCATGACGTACTTTGTCGAACACAAGGTGGTAGTATTTCAGGTAGTTTTCCTTATCAGCATCGATAAAAACCAGGTCAAAAACCTCGTCAAGTTCAGGGATAACATCAGGTGCGAAACCAATGTGTGAAACAATTTTGTGTGCTACTCCTGCTTTTTCAAAATATTTCCTGCCAATTTCCACCACTTCAGGGTTGCTGTCGATGGTGTGAAGGATGCCGTCGGCAGGCATTCCAAGCGCCAGGTTGATGGTGGAATACCCCGTAAATGTTCCAATTTCGAGCACACGACAGGGTAGAAACATCTGGCAGACTAGTTTCAGGAAATTTCCCTGCAAATGCCCTGACATCATGCGCGGATACATGGTTTTCAGGTGTGTTTCGCGGTAAAGCTCATACAAAAAATCAGGCCGGGGCGTTGTGTGCCTTTCAGCATATTCTTCAAGGTTAGCCTGAGTGAAATCGGTGTCGTCGTTTTGCATGTTGAAAAAATAAAGTCAGGTTTAATCTTCGTTTTTTGGCAGATAGGTGAGTATGGTAAAGCTGTCGGGAACGAAAATTTCGTTGGCAACTTCCATCAATTCCGAGGCACTGATTTTTTCCACTTTTGCCAGGATGTCGGTCATGGTATCCACTTTCTCAAAAAACAGATGACTTTTGCCAATCGAGGTCATTTCGTTCAGGTTCGATTCGAGCGAAATAGCCATTTGTCCTTTGATCTGTTGCTTTGCCTGGTGAAGTTGCAAAGTACCCAGTTTTACCTCCCTGAGTTTTTTCAATTCCTTGTCAACCAGTTTGAGCGATTTATCGATGTATCCGCTGTCGGTACCGAGGTAAATATTGAAATCGCCCGTGTCGGAATATGGCTGGTAATGAGCTTCTACATTGTAGCAATAGCCGTATTTTTCCCTAATTCCAAGGTTTAATCTCGAGTTCATGCCGGGGCCACCCAGAATATTTGTCAGCAGGGCAAGCGCAGTTTTTTTCTCATTTTTAATGTCGTACGCCCTGTTTCCCAGCACACTATGCACCTGGAAATTCGATTTTTTATCGGTACGTTTTACCGGAAAATATGCTGTGGGTGCATGCCGCCCATTTTGCCCGGGGATATTCGCAACATCACCAAAACATTTCTGAATAAGCGGTAAAAGCTTATCCAGGGTAATATCACCCACCGAACTAATTACCATCCTGCCCGTAAGATAATTTCGCTGCATAAAACTCCGGATATCGTCACGGGTAAATGTTTTAACACGTTCAGGTTTTCCCAGGATGCAGGCGCCGATTGGGTAATTGGCGAAAAGCAATTCTTCAAATTCATCAAAAATCAGTTCTGATGGCGAATCTTTGTATGAATTGATTTCATCTAACACCACTTCCTTTTCTTTTTCAATTTCCTTTTCAGGAAAAGTTGAATTGAAAAGAATATCAGCAATAAGCTCTAAAGTTCTGTGATAATATTGTTTTAGAAATGAGGCATAAATAAAAGTCTCTTCCTTGCTGGTGTAAGCGTTGAGGTCGCCGCCCACATTTTCGAGCCTGCTGATGATGTGGTAAGCTTTCCGGTGCGTTGTTCCTTTAAAAATTACATGTTCGATAAAATGAGCAATTCCGTTTTCATCTGGTTTTTCGTCCCTCGATCCGGCATCAATCACCACACCACAGTGTGCTACCGGGCTTTTCGCCTGCTTGTGAATCACCCTGATACCGTTGCTTAAAGTTGCATATTGATAATCCATAATATTTAAAAAAGTCGGCAAAGGTATCGAATTTTGGTTCGGTGAAATTTCATGAAAATTGTACACTGCGTAAAAATTCTTCTTTAGGATGAATTGGGTTCTTAGAAAACCGGAAAGTCGATGGCACAAAAGTCTCAATATACTTTTTTAAAGTACTTTTGCTTTTTAAACTTACTGAAAATGAACAAGCTTAAATGTTTTTATGCCGTTATTGTTTTGTTGGCTTTTAGCCTGACAATCAATGCGCAAACAGAAGTAAACACACTTCAAACAGGTAAAAAATTCAGAAAAAACGTGAAAAAAGAAGTTACCTTCGACTACCTGATGTATTTGCCCGAAAATTACAGCAAGAAGGGTGAAAAGTTCCCGCTCATCATGTTTTTGCATGGTTCAGGAGAACGGGGCAGCGATTTGGCAAAAGTAAAAGTTCATGGCCCTCCCAAAGTTGCCGAAACCATGAAACTGCCATTTGTGGTGGTTTCCCCCCAATGCCCCGAGGATGTTTGGTGGGACGTTGAAGGGCTTAAATACCTGCTTGACGAGGTGGTGAAAAAATACAACATTGACAAAGACCGGATTTATCTCACCGGGTTGAGCATGGGTGGCTATGCCACATGGGAAATGGCCTGGAAATACCCTGAATATTTTGCAGCCATTGCGCCGGTTTGCGGTGGTGGGAACAAACACCGGGTTTGCCGGATGAAAGCTGTTCC
Organism: uncultured Bacteroidota bacterium; assembly: GCA_937950125.1. Classification (GTDB taxonomy): domain Bacteria; phylum Bacteroidota; class Bacteroidia; order Bacteroidales; family 4484-276; genus CALFEP01. The sequence goes on along the minus strand of CALFEP010000085.1, from coordinate 41,933 downwards.
GGTTTGGGCTTTTCATGGTGCAAAAGATGATGTTGTACCTCTGGAGGTTGGCCGCGAAATGGTTGATGCCCTTAAAGCCTGCGGCGGAAATGTTGAATTTACCGTTTATCCCGAGGCTAACCACGATTCGTGGACTGAAACATACAACGATCAGGAACTGTATGACTGGTTTCTGGAACATTCAAAAGCCGATCAGGTTAAAAAATAATCACTCTATCAAAAAAACCAAAAAATTGAAAAGTTAATGAAAGCTACAGGATTTTCACTCGTTTTACTTACGTTGCTCCTATCATCTGCTTTTAATACGTTGGCTCAACCCATCCTTCCCGAGGACGGCGAAATTTACCGCGATGATGTGGTTCCCCGTATCGACATCACCATTAATCCCGATACACTCGAATGGATTTATCAACATGTTGAAAGCGACATCGAGTTTCATGCTGATTTCCAGTTCAACAATGGAACCATCAACGAAACCGTGGAAGATGTCGGCTTTCGCCTGCGGGGTAATACTTCTCGCTATTCAGCAAAAAAATCCTTTAAAATATCCTTTAACACCTATGAGAGTGGCCGCGATTTTTATGGTCTCGAAAAAATGAACCTCAACGGCGAACACAACGATCCATCGGTGGTGAGGGCTAAACTTTGCTGGGATTTGTTGCGATGGCGCCAGGTACCTGCCCCACGGTCAAATCATGTTCAGGTTTACATCAACGGTAACTATTATGGCCTGTATATTAGCGTTGAACACATTGATGAAGAATTTGCCGAATCGCGTTTTGGAAATAAGGATGGCAATTTATTTAAATGTCTTTATCCCGCCGACCTGAATTATATCGGGCAAAATCCGGATGTTTACAAAATGATGTCGGGCGACCACAGAACTTATGATTTGAAAACCAATACCGAACTCGACGATTACAGCGATCTGGCACACTTTATTGATGTTTTGAACAACACTCCCATCAACCAGTTGGCCAATGCGCTGGAACCTGTTTTCAATGTTCAGGACTATCTTAAAATAATGGCGCTGGATGTTCTTACCTCAAACTGGGACGGCTATATTTTTAATAAAAACAATTTTTACCTCTACCACAACACCAACACCGGTAAATTTGAATACATTCCTTACGATTTGGATAATACCTTCGGAATCGACTGGTTTAACATCGCCTGGCCCGAAAGAGACATCTACAACTGGGACAATGAATACAGGCCACTCTATGAGAGGCTTCTGCAGGTTGAAAAATACAAGGAATGGTACTCGTATTACCTGAAAAAAACAAGTGACGAACTGCTGGTGGAAACAACCTACTTCTCTTATCTTGACCAAATCAGGGACAAGATTTATCCTTATATCCTGAATGACCCGTATTACCCGCTGGATTATGGATTTACACCGCAGGATTTCCTCGATTCGTACGAAGAAGCATTGGGCATGCACGTTCATTATGGCATCAAAGAATACATCCAAATACGCCGTAATACACTGAACAGCCAATTAATAAATAGCGACATTTACCCTGTGTTGAAATATTTCGACATAAAACATACCGGACCAAACCGGCCAGTTACCATAAACGTTTTTGCTGAAGATGATCATTCAGGACTTGTTGTTGAATTAGTTTATTCCATCGACAATATTTCGCAACCACCACTCACGATGTTTGATGACGGGCTTCACGGTGACGGAGCTGCCGGCGACAATTTTTACGGATATATTTTTGATCAGGGATTTCCAGACCCTACACTCCTAACCATCCAAACACGTGGTACAGACAACATCGGACAGGTTTCAACTGATCCCATTACACCTGAAACCATAACCATTTTTGCCGGCGATCCATCAATGCTTTTTATCAACGAACTGATGGCAGACAATGCCACAACAATTGCTGACGAAAACGGTGAATTCGACGACTGGTTCGAAATATATAACGGAAGTGATGAACCCGTGTGGCTAGGTGATAAATTCCTGACCGATAATCTGGATAATCCATCAAAATGGCCATGTCCTGATTACGCCATTCAACCCGGTGAATACCTGATTGTTTGGGCTGATGAAGACCAAAGCCAGGGACTCTTTCACACCAATTTCAAATTGTCGAAAGATGGTGAGGAAATCGGGTTGTTCGATAACGAAGCCTCAGGTTTTGCACTGATCGACCAGGTTATATTTGAACTTCAGCAAACAGATGTTTCTTTTGGCCGTGAAACCGACGGCGGAGAAAATTGGATTTTTTACCAGTATCCCACTCCAGGAATAAGTAACGCTCAGAGCGTTGTTATTGAACCAATTGCCTCTCAAAACCAATTAATTCTTTTTCCAAATCCGGTCGCCGGCAACCAGATTTTTCTGAAAAATCCTGAAAATTTTTCAGTTTATGATGCAACCGGAAAAATGATCTGCGAGAAAGAAGATGCTTCAATCCTCGAAATTTCAGGATTTCCTTCAGGAATATATTTTTTAAAAACCCAGGGTGGAAAAGCCGCCAGGTTTGTAATTTATTAGCAACGACAAACAACAAACATTCAATAATTTAATCAGGAAAAGTATATGCTACCATTTCAACGAAAACTTACAAATTTCTTTTATGTGATTCTCGGTCTGCCAGCCACAGCCATGGGCTTTGGCCTTTCCATCCAGATAGCCGTGTTGAGCTGGATTTTAAGAACCCGTTACGGCCTGGATATTCACGAAATCGGTATTGTATGGGCTGCCGGACCAATTGCAGGTATTATTGGCCAGCCCATCATTGGCTGGATCAGCGACGGAGTCTGGTTTTGGGGCGGCCGCAGACGTCCATTTATTTTTATTGGCGGCATATTGGCTGCCTTATCCATCATGGCTTTGCCTTATATCGGATTGATCAGTGATGGGCTCGGCATAGGAAGTATTTTAGCAGTAGCCATCACCGTTGCCCTCACCTTAGACCTTTCCATCAACATCAGTTTTAATCCCACCCGCTCGATTATTGCAGATGTAACGCCTGATGGTCCGCCAAGAACTAAAGGTTATACCTGGATGCAGGCCATTTCCAATTTCTTTGGCGCCGGCGCTTACCTTGTCAGTGCATTGTTGGGAAATTATACACTCATTTATGTGGGCGTGGTTGTAATATTACTCTTTTCAATAGTTCCGATGTTTTTTATTAAAGAGCCCAGGAAAGTGGAGGAAGTGGAAAAAAGTGATGTTTCGGTGACCAAAACTGACTGGGGGCAGTTGTGGCGGATTTATATTGCACATGGCTTTTCCTGGCTTGGAATTCAAACCATGTTTATTTACACTTTTGCCTTTCTGGAACAGCGTTTCGAAGTGAAAGATGCTGATTACCTGGGACAAATCATTGGCTGGTCGTTCTTCATTCTGAACGCCGTTGGCTCTGTTTTCCCCATTTTTCTTCTCGAACCGCTTTCCAAAAAAATAGGAAAAGTGAAAACCCACTTTCTGTCGGTGTTGTCGATGTCGTTAGGATATTTCCTCATCGTACTTTTTGTAAAAAATACTTTCATGATGTATGCCTGTTTCGTGATTCTTAGCCTTGGATGGGCTGCCGTTGTTAGCCTCCCATTTGCCATTATGACCGAAAAAGTGAACAAAAAACGCATGGGATTTTTCATGGGTATATTCAATCTGTCTGTGGTTTTGCCTCAATTGGTTTCGAGTTTTGTGATTGGCTACTTTATTCAGGAAGCCGAAAGTAAAACCATCGTTTACCTCATCTCCGCCATATCATTGGCCATTTCAGCAGTTTTATGGATTTTTGTTAGTGAAAAAAGTGCACATCAGGTAAAGAAAAATGCACCGGTTGGGAGGATGCATTAAGAAAAGGATAAATCAATAAATGTCCGGTTTTTCAACTGACAACTTACGGTTTATGAAAAAATTGTATCTCTGTTATAACCAAGACGATACAATTGTTGCCCAACATGTGCAACAATTACAAATTTCAAAATCGAATGATTAAACTATAATACTGAAATGATGGTGGATACAAATGTTGCGCTGCTTGTGCAGGAATTTTAAGAAAATAAACTTTTCGCATTGAAGAAAATTGAAAATGAATAAAAAACTGCAACCTTACTTTTTTCTGTTGGCTTTCGCTACTGCCATACTGATTTTCTTTAACTTTTCAAAGATTTTATTCCAGGTAAAAACAGAGAAAGCCAATCAGTACTTTTCGCACACCATTGAAAACAATATTTTAACGGTCATTACTACTTTCGGAAATTACCAAATCCGGTTTTTAAATCCAGACATCGCTGAAGTTCAGTTTTATAATGAGCGGCTTCCTCAAATCGATTCGTCACATTCAGTAATTCTGAAACCCGATGAAAAGCCCATTTCTGTGGATGATAACGATGATTTTCTGGTTTATGGAAGGAATGAATTCAGGGTTTCAGTGGAGAAAAAACCATTCAGAATCAGCTTTCTGAAAGAAAACGACACCATTTTGACGGAACAGCCGGGTTTCTTTCAAACTGATTCGCTGGCTGGTTTCAGGTATAAACTGAGAAAAGAGGAAAAGATTTATGGCGCAGGTTTCAGGACGACTCCCACAAACCGGCGTGGACAACGATTTCGGCTTTATAACAAAGCACAGTTTCTTTACAACCTCAACGCACCCGATCTTAACTTTTCCGTACCTTTTGTAATTTCATCGGCTGGCTATGGCCTGCTTTTCGACAACCCCCAAAAAGGATTTTTAGACGTGGGTAAAACCTTTGAAAATGTGCTCGAATTCAGCGCTATTGGCGGAAAAATGGCTTATTATGTGATTGCTGAAAAACAGGGTGATTCGTTGTTAAATGGATATGGAAAACTAACCGGCTTTCAGCCAATGCCACCCCGCTGGGCGCTTGGAAACATCCAATCGAAATTTGGTTATAAAACCCAACAGGAAGCTGAAGAAATTGTGGATAAAATAATCCTGGCGGGCTATCCGCTGGATGCACTGGTGATTGATTTGTTCTGGTTTGGCGAAGGTGTTCATGGAAAATTCAGGATGGGCGACCTCGACTGGTATAAACCTAACTGGCCGGAACCTGAAAGAATGATCCAACGTTTTAAAGACAAAGGAGTAAAAACCATCCTGATCACAGAACCTTTTGTTTTGCCCGAATCCAGGAACTTCGACACACTCAGCCGTGCCGGAATGTTGGGCAAAAATGCCGATGGAACGACACATATATTGCAGGAATTTTGGTTTGGGAAAGGCGGCTTGTTCGACATTTTCAAACCTGAAATGCAGGATTGGTTTTGGAAAAAATACAAGGCTCAGATCGAAAATGGCGTGGCCGGCTGGTGGGGCGACCTGGGCGAGCCTGAAAAACATCCTTCGGAAATGGTGCATGTGGTGGGCAAAGCCGACGAGGTGCACAACATTCACGCACACTACTGGCACAAAATGCTGAATGAAAAATATGCTACCGAATACCCGGATGTAAGGCTTTTCAACCTGAACCGCTCCGGATTTGCCGGTTCGCAGCGCTACTCCATTTATCCCTGGTCGGGCGATGTGGCGCGCAGTTGGGAAGGGTTGCAGGCACAACCCACGGCTGTTTTGGGGATGACTTTGTCAGGATTTTCATACATGCACTCCGACCTGGGCGGTTTTGCCTGGGGGCAAAAAGACGAAGAACTTTACACCCGGTGGATTCAATATGGAGTTTTCAATCCCATTTTCAGGCCGCATGGCGACAGTGCTGCACCCGTTGAGCCAATATTTTACAGCGATTCCATCCAAAAAATCCTGAAAAAATATATCAATCTTCGTTACCAGCTTTTGCCCTACAATTACACCCTGGCATGGCAAAATTCTGTTTCAGGGACTCCTCTTACCCGCCCTCTGTTTTTTGAAGAACCCGGAAATCCGGTCATCGCAACTATTGATGATACTTACCTTTGGGGACCAAACCTGCTGGTTGCTCCCGTTTTACATCAGGGCGAAAAAATCAGGAAAATGTATTTGCCAAAAGGCAACTGGTTCGATTTCTTTACAAACGAAAAAACCGCTGGTGGCCGATGGATCGAAAAGCCCGTCACGCTGGAAAACATCCCCGTTTTTGCCCGTGGGGGCAGTTTTATACCAATGATAAAACCCATCCGAAACACGGATGAATACTCGTCCAAAAACCTGACTGTCCATTTTTACCTCGATCCTGAAGTAAAAGAATCGGATTATACGATGTACGAAGATGACGGGAAAACCAGAGATGCTTATGAAAAGGGATTTTTCGAGTTGTTACATTTTCAGGCTGCGAATTTTGAAGACTTGCTGATGTTTTCCCTTAAACGCGAAATCCACTCGAAATACTCCGGGATGCCGGAGAGCAGGGAGATTAATCTGGTTATTCACGGATTAGAAAAAAGCCCGGAAAAAATTGTGATTGGTGAGAAATCAATAAATGATTCTGCGGAAAAGCTTGCATTTCAGAAACATTCCCAACCATTTGCAAATTATGATTGTGTTAAAAAGCAACTGGTTGTAAAGTTCAAATGGCTGGAAAATAATTTCAGGGTGCAGGTTATGAATTGATTTTAAGGCTTTTCTTCACCTTCCGTGCAGTTATTCAATAATTTCCGGTTTGGAAAGGTTTCACCTTTAGAAAGGTGAAACCTTTATTACACCCGATAAAATAGCCAAAATTCAATCGCAGCGCCTGTTTGGATCTCAAACACGTTTTATTTTCCCGTAACGCTGAAAAGCCTTAAACATAAGAAAAACCTGCCCCTTACAGCCAAAAACCCGGAGAGTGTGTAATAATGGCCGTAGTGAATCCTTCAAATCTTTCAGGACATTCTGCGATAATGATCATTCAACCTCATTTTTACTTCATTGTCAACCTGTGCATTTTGCAAATTGGAACTAATATTTTTTTTGGAATGAAGGTGATTTTTTTGTTTTCGTAAAAAAAGAAAAAATGGCGACAAAAAAATTTGTTTACTGGATTGATCATGAAGTTTGGATAGGATACCTTGAAGAGTTTCCTGATTACATGACTCAAGGTGAACTTTTAATGAGTTAAAAGCCAACCTGAAAGATATTTACAAGGAACTTACCGGAGGGTTGATTCCAAATGTGCGACACGTGGCTGAACTTGAGATTGCATGAAAAGGAGTTAACGAATACCTGGCATTACACATCATAAAAATGCTGTCTTAAACTTTCAGCCAGGTGTTTCACCCCGAATATCAGGATTTTTGATGGTCTGAATATTTCAAGGCGCAAAATAGGGTTTACTTTTCTCATCCAATCCCACGAGAAAAACCTTATCACCTCCCCCAATATTAGTTTAAATGCTTGTCTACCTGGATGTTGGAAGCCTTATTATCTTTAATCACAGGATTTCCATTCTTTCCTCGTGGTTGATTAAACCGAATTTTACAAGCCTAACTGGAAGCGAGAGGATGAAAAAACCTGAATGCTTTTTCAGGGATTTTTGTATCTGGCTTTCATAACGTTTGGATTTCTGCTGTTGTGAAAAATACCAAGAACATAGCCAATATCGTCCTTAATGACAAAGAAAATCCGAAAAGGAAAGCGCTTTATGCTTACTTTTCTCAAGTCTTTGTATTCCTTTGGAAATTGACCTGGATTTTTCTTAATTCTTTCAATGGAATCAATGACAGTTTCGTAAAACTCTTTTCCCAGATTTTCTCTTTGTTCATTGTAAAATTTGATGCTTTCCAGCAAATCCATTTCAGCAAATGGAGATATTTTCAGTTTCATTGCTGCAAAAACTTATGTTTTACATCATCCCAATCGTGGTATTCGTGATGATGCTGTAAAAAATGCTCGTATCTGAGGTCGAGTTCTCTTTTTTGCTCGTCCGATAAAATATCTTCATCATCTTCGATGATTTGCAAAAAATCGTACTCCTTTGTTTGCGAAAGTGATTTCAGATACATGAGCAGGTTTTTGGCCAATTTGTTTTCCGTTCTTTCAATTCTTATTGTGAATGTCATAATTTATCTTTTTAATGTAAATGATTACCTGAAATCACTACTTTTAAGCTGTTTCCGTTTTTATTTACCGACTTTGCTTTGCTGAAAAATTTCTATGCAAAATTAAGCCAAAAAGCAATTAATTAACGAAGTTGTTTTTTTGGGTTTATGAAGTCATAAACCCTTCGGTTGCTCCGGGCTAAAGCCCGGAGCAATTCAATTCATTCATTATCAATCTCATTTGAATTGCTCCGGCATTTTGAATTGCTCCGGCATTTTGAATTGCTCCGGCATTCATGCCGGAGATAAAAAATATTGTTTCTCATGTACAATGGGGCTTTAGCCCCTGGTTGTGGATTATTTGTGTTATTTTTATCTAACGGGTGGTGATAGCGAAGATTTCAACTTGAACTCAGTCAAACGCTCAGCAGGATAATTAATTTGATTGAAAAATATTGCTTGGGTTCAAAAAATGATTTTTTCCTGACCTTTATGCAAAGAGATCAATTAATTATCTTTAACACAACGAACTGAAATTCTCATCAAACTATATCCCCAAATATCATCAAATGAACTATCATCAAACCATAATGTCTTAATAAATGAAGTACCAGTGGAAGAATTTACAAATGAAGCATGTAAATTTTTACCATGGTAGTACCCATTATTATCCCCATCACTATGTCCTCCAGGTAATCCATTAAAACCAGTCGAATTGGTAGCTCCGGTGTTTGGAGAATACCACAGGCCAGTTCCTTGTTGCAAATTTCCTGTTTGCTTTAGTTTACCTCCTGCAACACCAGTGCCTCCACAAAAAGCAATAAGTATGTTCCAATCCTGAGAAGATGGTAAATGCCACCCCTCCATACAAATTCCCCGTGCTTCAGGTTGCGGTGCATAGTCAAACAACTCATCCATATCATACAGTGCTCCAAACATATCACAATTTTGTTCGGCATCACTGTAACAGTATTTTTCAATTATGCCATTGTTAGTTGATTGAATGTATTTATTGATTTGAGCGCCAATATTCAAATTTTCCGACATCCAGCACTGAGTGCCTATGGGAACTGTTCCATATTTTTGCTGATCCCTTTCATCTAACAGCGAATCACCACAAGCAAATACATAAGAACCAAACTCTAAATTGACCTGGTCAATAGATACCCAACATTCTGTTTCTATTTCCCATTGTAAAGTGTACAATGTATTGGTTTGACCATAAAATACTGAGTTCGGATTATTAGGGTCAACAATTTGTCCACCTTCACCATAAATAATACTCCAATAACCTTGACCAACAACAGCTTGATTACCCTGTAACACTACCCAGTTTTGTACAATACCAAACTGATCGTCACCTGCATTAGCTTCAGTTGGCTGTGGGGTACATTCACCACATGTCTCAAACCAATGGACTCCAGTATAATAATTCAGGCAGTTGCTGGTACTGTTGAAAATCTGCATCCCAGGCTGTGGGTTTTCCAGCGCATTCCGCTCTTGTTCGGTCATGGTTTGTATGCCGTTGGCAATGGTGGAAAAGCCGGAATTAGCGGAAAAACCGGAATTGTCAGCATACTTAGCGTAGGGCACACTCAAAAACTGAGTAACTCCCAACACCTGGAACTGCCCACTGCCGGTAAGGTCGATGGCGGTTTCGAGGTAATGGCTGGTATTTCCCCAGTTTATGGAGGAGAATTCGCCAGTTTGTGGCGTGCCCTGGCCAATAACCAGATTCACCAGCCCAAAGGTGTTAGAAACTACGGCGTGGGTTTCGGTGTAAACCACTTCACCATCTGGCGCCCCGGCACGGATGGTCATTTTCAGTGAAAGTGCGGTATTGGCCAACGGCTGGCCATCGCCATCACGCACTACTGTTTGGTAATTGATTCCTTGTGGAGCTTGTCCGAAAGCAAAAATGCTCATCAGGACGAAGGAGAGAAGGAGTAAGTAGTTTTTCATTTTGAAAAGATTTTGTGATTATTGAATTTGAGATTTTAATCTTGATTACTCTCAATACTCATTTTCTGCAGCATTATGCGGCGAAAATTCGCTGCTATCTCAATGGTCCGTAAAATATCATCGTCCGTAAGTTCAATGATTGTGTCGGGATACCTTACCTCTATTGCGTAATCCTGCAATTCGGCCACCATTTCAAATAACTCATCAGAGACTATTTCAATTTTTGAGATCAGGCTAAGCAGCAGGACAAGATCGTGGGTTCTTGTAAATTTGAGATCGCAAAACACGAGGTATGCTTTTAAGTATTTTTCTACTGCCTGTTGACAATGAAAAGCAATGGTATCCTTGTATTCCGGAATATGTTGATGCGTCAATTCAGCCGTACCCAAATCATGGTCTGCTTTTTCAACCCACAACTTAACCGTGATCATTTTATCGTTCATACAAAATTTTGCTGTTTTTAATTGCTGAATACAGAAAAGAATATTGGTTATCTAATTCATATTCAAACTCTTCAGGAGTATAAACTTTAATGTCAAGAGGAATCAATTGCCTGTAAAACAGTCTCCTTATCTCAATTCCGCGTTTTTGTTTGGGTAAGTCTGTCTTATTTACAATAATCAAATCCAGATCGCTATTAACAGTTTGATTGCCTTGTGCATACGAACCAAACAAAATAACTTTTTCAGGATTGATATGATCTACAATCTTTTTTGAGATTTCATCAATCTGGCTATTATCAAATATTTGGATTTCCATAAAAAATTGTTTTGAACAAAAATTAATGAACGTTACAAATCTGTTGGAATGTCTGGCAAAAGTTGTTAGCTACAAAACTATGATTATTATTTTTAGATCTCAAATTTGATTGGAAAAACGTTCAGAATTCTAATTTTAGCTAAGACGACTGTCGTGTAAAATGAAGATTAACTGAGTTTTCCTGGCTAATCACAGGATTGCCGTTCAAATCGCGGGCTATTGCCTGGTATTTGAAGGGTTGTGCAGAGGGTTTTTGATTTATTAAATCTGACTACTTCAGCAATTTCTTCAATCGCTAAAAGAAAAAATTCACTCTTTCGTGTGTTTCAGCCTTTCAGTCTGGTTTATCAGAACTTTTCTTGTTAAAAAGAAATTTCCCTGATTTTATTCTTTGTAATCGTGATGTATTTTGACCGGGGATTGTCAAAATATTCCTTTAAACACCTTAAAAGTGCCTTTTCAATTTGATGATATTGTGGTTGATCGTAACGCAACAAAATGATTGACACCTTGGTAATTCCGTACGCAAAGAAAAATTCCCCAAAATCCTTATCCTCGGTGATGAGCAGACCATGAAATGAATTAACAATTTCAACAACTTTCCTGTCGGATATTCCCGGAAATTTTTCAGCAATTGATAAAGTTGGATAATTGAGGTCACGAATAAGATTTATCCAATATCGCTCAACATTTTCATCAAAAATGATCATACAACCTCAATGGTTTCTTCATTGGCAATCAGTTCAGCGGCAAATTGGAAAGCGGCATTTATATGTTCGTGAGTCAAAAAAGGATAGCTTATTAATAACTCATCAACCGTGAAACCTCCGGCAAGTTTTCGCATGATCAGTTCTACTGAAATCCTTGTCCCTTTTATCGTAGGTTTACCCATCAAAATATCAGGATTCCGGACTATGAGCTTTTTGTAATCCATAATTTTACTTTTTTAGCAAAATTACGAAAACAAACAAAACAGTTGGATTTATTTGCTGTCAAACGTTTCCTTTTTCCATTATTCGATAAATTTGCAACCTTAAAAAAGGAAAACAATCACAAAATTGAATTTCGGAATGACCAAACAAACTGAACAAATTGCCAGCGCCTGGCACGAGCTTTACAGCCATGAATTTGAGCCTGGATTAGCTGAATTTTTAAGCTATCTCGAAGACTTCAAACATAAAAACCGGGTGGAGCCCCAGGAACCAGAGTGGTACAAAGATGCCATCGTTTATTCGCTGTATGTGGATTTGTTCAATGGTACTTTTGATGGGTTACGACAAAAACTGGATTACATACAAAACCTTGGGGTGAACTGCCTCTGGCTTTTGCCAATCCTGGATTCGCCGATGCGAGATGCGGGTTTCGACATCCGGAATTATACCCTTGTGCGCGACGAATTGCTGGGTTTGCCGCAAACTGCCACGGATGATGAAAAGCGTGAGGTTTTCCGCAGTTTCCTGGATGAAGCGCACAACCGCGGGCTAAAAGTGATTTTCGATATTGCCATGAACCACACTTCCGACCAGCACCCGTGGTTTCAGGAATCCCGCAAAGGACCTGAAAATCCATACCGCGATTTTTATATCTGGAACAAAGATACAAACCGCTACACCCAAACCCGCCTGCTTTTCAAGGGAATGGAGGACAGTAACTGGCAACAGGATGGTGACTGGTACTTTTTCCACCGTTTCTTCAATTTCCAGCCCGACCTGAACTACCGCAACCCAAAAGTGTTGACCGAAATGGCCAAAAACCTGCTTTTCTGGCTCAGCCAGGGCGTGGACGGCTTCCGCGCCGATGCCATTCCTTACATTTGGAAGGAAGAAGGCACTGACTGCGAAAACCTGCCCAAAACCCACACGGTGGTAAAATTTATGCGGGCTGTGGTGGATGCCGTTAGGCCGCACACGCTGCTTCTTGCCGAGGCTTGCCAGAAACCTGTGGAGGTGGTGAAATATTTCGGAAGTGGAGATGAGTGTCACGCAGGGTATCATTTTCCGCTGATGCCACAGATTTTCAAGGCAATAGCCATGCAAAGCAGTGAACCTGTTCTGAAAACCCTGAGCCGTGAGGTAACTCCCGAAATTCCTGAAAATGCGCAATGGTTCACCTTCCTGCGTTGTCACGATGAGCTAAGCCTTGAGTTGGTGTACGTTTCGGAGGAAGACCGTGCCCACATTCACAAAAACTACTGCCACCAACCGGAATGGAACTTCAGGGTGGGCGAAGGAATTTCGGCCCGTCTTTCGGAACTGATGCAGCGAAATCCCGACAAAATCGCCCTCGCTTATTCGATCATGCTCACACTGCCCGGCACGCCGATCATTTATTACGGCGATGAATTCGGTAAACTCAACGATGAGCAGTATTACCAGGAAAAAATTAAAGAAACCGGGAAAGACGACACCCGTTTTCTGGTTCGTGGGCGCATTGACTGGAGCCAGCTTGAAAAGGATCTGGGCGATAAGGCTTCTTTTTCAAACCAGGTTTTTGAAAAAATTTCGGCGTTGGTAAAAACCCGGAAAAAATACCGGGCTTTTGGGAGAGGAAGCATTGAGTGGGTTAAAGCCATTGATCCGAATGGTAGTGAAAATGAACATATTCTGGCTTTCACACGTAGTTTTGGTGATGAAAGAATATTAATCATTCAAAATCTGTCAGAGCACCTTCAACATATCAAAATCCATATCCTGAAAAATGACACCTACAAAGATTTATTTGGTAACTTTTTAAGGTTAAACATTCAGGAAAAGACTTTCGAAATCAAACCTTTCTCATATTTCTGGATAACTCTTTAAAATACAATTTTACCGGACTTGAAAAATTTCAAACATCCGAAAAAAAAGCCACAGGTGCTGTTTCAAGGGAATTCTTTTGTTTCAAAAATAACCTTTTAACATGTTAATAAATTTTACTGACAATCTGGTAAATAACTAATTTTGCAGTTGATAAATTAAATTTTAAGCTAAAAAACAACGATAAATTTTTCAAGCACATGATACTGCATGAACAGATTTTGAAAGACATAAACGGAAATAGTATAGGCGTTTTTGTTCCTTTTGAAGAGTATCAAAAAATTTTGGATCAGTTGGAAGAACTTCAGGACATCCGGGATTATGATAAAGCAAAAAGGATAAATGAGGAAATCATCCCATTGCGGGAGGCAAGGAAAATCAGATTGGAGAAAAATGGATAAATACACCGTATTTTATCACAAAAACTGTTCAGAAACAACTTGATAGGCTACCTCATGAATTTGCTGACAGGCTGGAACAAAGAATGCTCCTACTTGAAGAAAATCCCCGCCCCGCTGATTGTAAAAAGCTTAAAGGACGTGATGCCTATCGCTTAAGAGTTGGTAATTATCGCTTTATTTACGAGGTCAGGGACAATGTTTTAGTGGTTTTAGTTCTGAAGGTGGGTCATAGGAAAGATATTTATAAGTAATAAAATATTTGCATCGTTTTATACATAAATTAGTAGAAAATAAATTGATTTATCAATGAATAACTTCTCCGCAGTCATCTTCGATCTGGATGGCGTAATTACACAAACGGCGCTTGTACACAGTGCAGCCTGGAAAAAAATGTTCGACGACTTCCTGAAAAGCTGGTCGCAAAAACACCATACTCCCTTCCGGGAATTTGACCATGAACGTGATTATCTGCCTTATGTTGACGGGAAACCCCGCTACAAAGGCGTTCAGTCGTTTCTGGAACACCGGGGTATCGGAATTCCCTTTGGCGACCCGTCTGACAGCCCTGACAAGGAAACGGTTTGCGGGCTGGGAAACCGGAAAAACGAAGTTTTCAATGAGGTCCTTGCCCGCGACGGGGTTCAGGTTTACCCGACAACGGTAGCACTCATCCACGAATTGATCGGAAAAGGGATCAAGGTTGGCGTTGCTTCGTCGAGCAAAAACTGTGAAGCTGTGTTGCAGGCTGCCGGAATTTTACATCTTTTTGAAACCCGAGTTGACGGAGTAGTTTCAGCAGAATTGGGGCTTCACGGCAAACCCGAACCCGACATTTTTACCACCGCTGCCGACAATCTTGGCGTAACTTACGATAAATCGGTTGTGGTTGAAGATGCTGTTTCGGGTGTACAGGCCGGAAGAAACGGAAATTTTGGTCTGGTGTTGGGCATCGCCCGCGAACATAACGAAAAGGAACTTCGCCAGAATGGCGCCGATATCGTGGTGAGGGACATCGGTGATATTGGCTTTGCCGGCATCGAAGATTGGTTTGAAAGTGGGTTGGATGAGGATAACTGGTCGCTCACCTACACCGATTATGATCCAAAAAAGGAACGTTCGCGCGAAGCCTTGTTAGCTGTTGGAAATGGGTATTTTGGAACCCGCGGCGCAATGGAAGAAACCTCCGCCAATCCTGCAAATTACCCAGGAACATACGTGGCAGGGCTTTACAACAGGTTATTCTCGAAAGTCGGCGACCGTGAAATCGAAAATGAAGATTTCGTGAACATCCCCAACTGGCTGCCTGTCACCTTCAGAATTGAAAATGACGACTGGTTTGATCCGAATAATTGTGAAATCCTGGACATCTACAGGAATCTCGATTTCAAAACCGGAATTCTGAAAAAAGTCCTCACAGTGCGCGATGAGAAAGGCCGCGAAACGCTCATCCAGAGCAAACGTATTTCCAGCATGGAAAATCCGCACCTGGCGGCCATTTTATATGAAATCTCGCCCATCAATTATTCCGGAAATATTACCGTAAAATCTACGCTCGACGGAAATATCATCAATGCCGGAGTCGATCGTTACAAACAACTTAACCAGCAGCACCAGGAGGTGTTGGAAACAGGTGGCGAACAAAATGTAATTTTCCTTGCTGCACAAACCGTTCAGTCAAAAGTGACCATTGTCGAAGCATCAAAAATCAATATACAAAAAGATGGCGCTGAAATAAATCCCGAAATCAGGATCAACAATGAAATATCAGCCGTAAGTGCTGAATTTACTGTTCATCTAAATGCCTTCGACATCCTGAAAACAGAAAAGACAGCCGCCATTTTTACATCAGACAAAGACCACGCTGGTTTGGTAATTCAGGCTGCAAAAGAAGCTTTGGAAAATAATCTTTTATTTTCCGCAATGGCAGACAAAAGTGCCGCTGTGTGGACATCCATTTGGGAAAAAATGGACATCAGCTTAGAAGGCGACCGGCTTGGTCAGAAGCTTTTACGCATGCACATCTACCACCTGATGGTTTCGTTTTCGCACCACAACAAAAACCTTGATGCAAGCATAACTGCCCGCGGACTTCACGGCGAAGCTTACCGCGGCCACATTTTCTGGGATGAACTTTTTATTCTTCCGCTTTACGCGATGCACTTCCCCGAAGCAGCCCGCGCCATGCTGTTGTACCGCTTCCGCAGGCTGCAAAAAGCCCGTGAATATGCCGCTGAATATGGCTATCAGGGTGCGATGTTCCCCTGGCAGAGCGGCAGCGATGGTCGTGAAGAAACACAGGTGATCCACCTCAACCCGCTGAATGGCGAGTGGGGTCCGGATTACAGTTCGTTGCAGCGCCATGTGTCGCTGGCTGTGGCTTACAACATTTGGGCGTATTTCACCATTACGGGCGACCTGGATTTTGTTAAAGATTTTGGCGCCGAAATATTCCTCGAAATTTGCCGCTTCTGGGCAGGTCGTTCCATCAAAAATGAAAAAACCGGCAGGTTTACCATCAAAAATGTGATGGGACCTGACGAGTTCCATGAAGCCTATCCCGATTCGGAAGAAGGCGGATTGCGCGACAATACCTACACCAACCTGATGGTTGCCTGGACTTTGGAACGCGCTTTCGATCTGCTGAACCGTTTTGATGCAGTTTCGCGGGAAAAAATCAAAGCGAAAATAGGGCTGAATGAGGCTGAGCTTCAAACCTGGAAAGAGATTTCGAGCCATCTCAACATCGTTATTCACGACGACATTCTGGCACAGTACGACGGTTATTTTGAACTGAAGGAGCTTGACTGGGATTATTTCAGGAAAAAATATGGTAACGTTTACCGCATGGATCGCCTGCTGAAAGCCGAGGGAAAATCAGCCGACGAGTACAAAGTCGCCAAACAGGCCGATACGCTGCAGACATTTTACAACCTTCCTGAAAAAGAAGTCACAACCATTTTAAACCGTCTTGGTTACAATCTGAAACCAGGTTACCTGAAAGAAAACCTGAAATATTACCTGCAGCGAACCTCGCACGGTTCCACGCTATCGAGGGTTGTGCATGCCCAGTTGGCCAACATGATTGGCGACCGCAACCTGAGTTGGGAACTTTACCGCGATGCCCTCACCAGCGATTACAAAGACATTCAGGGAGGCACTACCGGCGAAGGCATCCATGCCGGTGTGATGGCCGGAACCATACTTGTTGCCCTTCAAACCTACGCCGGCGTTGACATTCGGAGCGGAAAGCCGGTAATAAATCCTTGTTTGCCTGATGCATGGCGAAGCATGTCGTTTAATTTTATGTTAACGGGCAACCGCTTTTTTGTGCATGTTACCAGAACCAACCTGACAATCCGCTTTGATGGACCCATTGCAGAAACAGGAATAGAGGTAAACGGCCAAAATTATTATTTGAAAAATAACATCAGCTTAACACTGGATTTGCAATAATTGCTGAAAAGTATAAGTTTTCAGGCGTTAAATTTAAAAAGAAATTATGCTGAACGATTTGATAACAGTGACACCGCAACACGAAAGTGCGGCAAAGCTGATCCTTGACAAGATTATTGAAAAACGGTTTGGTCTGGAGTCCGAAAAAATGATGATAACCATCTCGGGCGAGGTAGGATCGGGAAAATCGACAGTCTCGGTGGTTTTGGCCAGGTTGCTGAAGAAAAAGAATATCAGAGCCAAAATCCTTGATCTTGACGATTACTACAAAATTCCTCCGCTCGAACGCCGGCAATGGAGAATAAAACACGGTATTAAAAGCATCGGCTACGATGAATACGATTGGGATAAACTTAAACAGAACATTGCCGACTTTTACATGAACCGGACCTCAGCGTTACCCTGTGTCGATTTGGTTACAGGTTATGTTGACGAGCTGAAAACCAACTTTGAGGGGGTAGAAATGCTTATTATCAATGGTTTGTACTCCTTAAAACTCGAACAGGCCGACGTGAAGGTTTTCATCGAACTCACGTATGACGAAACATTGGCTGCCCAAAAATACAGCCAGAAGGAAAACCTTGACGATTACCGCTTGCAGGTCATGAAACGGGAACACGAAGTGGTTCAGTCGCTTAAATCGTACGCCGATTTTTACATCGATTTTCAACAAAGTTTGTTTCATTTGTAAAGTAAGAATGGAAAATTGGAAAATTGGAAAGTAGGAAGATTGGAAGGATGGAAAGTTGGAAAGTTGGAAAATGTAACAAAACTTAGGAATCGGTGGTTGAGCTTGTCGAAACCACGACCGACTTATGACTTACGACTTACGACTTACGACTATTAAAAATTTAAAAATAAAAAACAATGCTTGGAGATATTTTACTCATAACAGAAAAACATAAAGCCGCTGCCGAAAAAATCCTGAAAGTAGTGATGGAACACAAAAAAGACAAGATGGTGGTAGCTATTTCGGGTGAATCGGGTTCAGGAAAAAGTGAAGTAACCCACTCGCTGGCGAAATTGTTGCGCAAGGAAGGAATCTTTGCCAAACCGCTTCACACCGACAATTACTACATGACCGACCCGCTAAAGCGCCGGGAGTGGCGTGTGAGCCGCGGAATCGAAAACTCGGTAGGCTACCAGGAATACGACTGGGCCATGATCCATAAAAATATCGATGATTTCAAACACAGCCGCAAGTCCGAGATGCCCTGCGTTGACCTCGTTACCGAACAGGTTGACCTGCTGATAACCGATTTCAGGCCGGTTGACATGCTCATTGTTGACGGACTTTACGCCATCAAAGCTGAAGGAGTGGATGTGAAAGTTTTTATCGAACTAACCTACCTCGAAACCAAGGAAAAACACACCAAAGATGCTCGTGGCAAGGAGGTGATGGACGAAATCAGATGGGCTACCCTGGGACAGGAACATGCCATGGTCGAAAAATTGAAGCCGCTTGCTCACCTGCTCATCAACCGCGATTATGACGTAGTTGAAGGCCCATCAAAACTTTGATTCCTGAAATTGTGGACATTTTGCTTTCTCAAAGCTGGTTTTCAGCACGAAAGCTGCAAATATCCCCTTGATGGGCTGGATGGCAGCTGCGATGGCGGTGGATGTTTTTATTTGTTATTTAACAGGTTAAGTTTTGCCTGTAATTGTTTTATAATTTCATCTTTTTCTGCAAGCTTTTCATCTTTCTCTGCAAGCTTTTCATCTTTCTCTGCAAGCTTTTCATCCCTGCGTTTTATTGCCAAATCCTTATTCCTGATTTCTTCCACAAGGTCATCCTCCAAATCCATTTTTCTGCGAATTTCGGGTTCGGCGTTTGCCTTTACCAGTTTTCGCACAATTTCTTTAAATTTATCGGGAAATTCTTCTTCATTCAGGTTCAGAGCGTGGTAATCCTCTTTATCCATGTTGGTTTGGTCAAAAATTGCAAGTAATTTCTCGATGTCGTTTCTGCGTTTTTCTTTTAAATATGGAATTTGAATGATAAAGCTATCATGGGTTAAACATTCTGTAAATTCTGATTTTTCCTCAATTTTTTTGTTGGTTGCAACATCAATTGTGTCCCTGTTAATTTTGAGAACGGGAGCGTCAATTTTGTAAAGCTGGTAGCCAAGAAAATAAATACTGATTATTGGCATTGCTTTAATTTCAGGGTCCCCTTTGTCGTTTGTTCCCAGATACGTGTTCTCTTTGTTAGCATACTGTTCGCCTAAATATCTGCGAAAACGCACAATATCAGCAGGAAGCCGGATTTTTTGAAGTTCAATAATTACAACTTTCTTTTCTTTGTTATCGTCCAGTATTTCAGCTGAAAAATCCAAACGGTGATGTTTTATCGATTTGTCCAGATCAGTTCGTTTTTCGGTATCTCTAAACTGCAATGTGACAACTTCTTTGCCGATGATGGTCGTGAGAACAAGTTTTGCAATTTTATTATCCGACATCAGGTATTTAAAAACCACATCATATATTGGATTTGCTATTTTCGTCATATTTTCAATATTTAAGCCTGATTTGATGCAAAGATACAATTTTCAATTGTGTTTGGAAAATTCTGTTTATGGTAACTTTCATTGACAAACCAGCCTGAAACCTTTCCTAATTATGAAAATTCGCAGAACCATGACTGAAAAATGACTTTGAAATTTTCAGCCTCGAAATAAACAAATGTATTTTTATTTTCGATTAACCTTACAACCTTTTCATGTTTATGCGCCTATCTGCACATAAACACCAAAATGCTTCAGGATGAAAAAAATTTACCTCCTTGCTCTTTGATGGTACCTCAAGGACCAGGACGCAATACCGAGGTGCGAAAACCGAGGTTAGTTAATAAATAACATCAACAGAAAATGAAAAGAGTTTTTTTAGTCATGCTGGTTTTTTTGGCAGCATTCACGGCTTGTAAGAAGGATGAAACCAACCCTTCGACCACTTCCACAAATTCGGACGCCACGCTGCCGCTCAAAGCAACAGAGTATGTTGAGAACAATTACCCTGATGCAGCCATCGATTACTATGTAGCTGTTACGAACAGCCGTGCTGCATTTATTGTAACACTTACCACAACCGAAGAACTTGCTTTTAGTTCCATCGGGGATTTTTTGGGTAATGGAGTTAATTATCATGAAGGAAATCCTGGCGACACCATTCCCTATCATCACGGCGGTCATGGCGGCATTCCCATTGATTCGCTTCCTTCAGCTATCCCGGAGTATGTCATGGCCAATTATCCTGATTATGAAATCCGTCATGCCAGGTACGACAGCCTTTGCGTTGAAGGTTTGGTGATTGATGTAATGTTGTTTCAGGCTGAATTTGAACCCGTGAAACTTGTATTTACAACAACGGGTGAATTCCTGATGCGTTCCGAAAGGATTCTTTACACCGATCTTCCTCAGGCAATACAGGATTACATCACAACCAATTATTCAGGATACACGGTTTCTGAAAAAGCTGAACAATTATCACTTTTGTCGGGCGACTATAACTTCGTTGCCTTTTTGCGCCAGGATACGGTTAAGAAAAGTGTAAGGTTTGACGGCGCCGGAACTATGCTTTGCGAGCAGGCCGGTTTGCACAACGGCGGTCATGGGGGACATGGTGGAGGCCACGGAGGTGGTCATGGCGGCGGCCACGGAGGTGGTCATGGTGGTGGTCATGGTGGCGGTCATAATGGTGGCGGCCTACCCATCGATTCGTTGCCTGTAGCTATCACCGATTACATCGCAGCCAACTTTGCAGGTTATACCATCCAACACGCCCGGTACGACAGCATTTGCGTAACAGGTGTTAGCATCAAAGTAAAGATTGGAATAGAAGGTTCAGCATCCATCGATCTTTATTTCGATTCTTCAGCCAGTTTTGTAATGCGCGGCGATATGATAACCACTGAAGACCTACCTCAGGTAGTTTTGGATTATATCACTGCAAATTATGCAGGTTTTGAAATCGGCAAGTCTGATCAGCTATCCTTTCCGGATGCAACGCTGCAATACAGGCTTGATTTGCACAAGCAACATCAAAAGAAACACGTGACCATCGACGCCGAAGGCGAATTGGTGTGTGAGCTTTAACAACAGAAAATTTTAAGGAAGAACCGGCTTTTGCGAGCCGGTTTTTTTTTCTCTCCAAAAGTCCTTTTTTCCCAAATCTGCCTTAATTTTTAGCTTTCAGACCTTTAAAATGGTTTTATGGACTTAATGGACAAAAATAATGCTGCGATGTAGCTTAAAGCACGCGATGATAAGGCTTTGCTAAAATTGAAAGTGGATGATAATTTAAAATTTACTTCCCTCCCTGCGCCTGAATGGCCGTAATCACCACCGTATTTACGATGTCTTTTACCAGGCAGCCACGGCTGAGGTCGTTTACAGGTTTGTTCAAACCCTGAAGCACTGGGCCGATAGCAATTGCATTGGCTGCACGCTGAACGGCTTTGTAGGTATTGTTGCCGGTGTTCAGATCAGGGAAAATGAAAACCGTTGCTTTGCCGGCTACTTCACTTCCCGGCATTTTTTGCTTTGCTACGGATGGTTCAATAGCGGCGTCGTACTGAATAGGACCTTCAATTTTCAGGTCGGGACGACGCTCGCGGGCAATGGCGGTGGCTTTGCGCACTTTTTCAACATCCTCACCCTTGCCCGATTCACCGGTTGAGTACGAAAGCATGGCAATTCGCGGTTCGATGCCGAAATTCATGGCAGTTTCGGCAGAGCTGATGGCTATATCGGCCAATTCTTCGGAGTTTGGATTTGGGTTAACCGCACAGTCGCCGTAAACCAGTACACGGTCGTCGAAGCACATCAGGAAAGAGCTGGAAACAATCGAAACCCCGGGTTTGGTTTTTACAAACTCAAAAGCCGGACGGATGGTGTGCTGTGTAGTGTGTGCCGCGCCCGAAACCATCCCGTCAGCGTGACCTTTGTGCACCATCATGGTACCCAGATAGCTAACATCGCGCATGAGTTCGTAGGCTCTTTCTTTGGTAATGCCTTTATGCTTGCGCAATTTGTAATACTCGGCTGCATATTCGTGTATCAGGTCGTTATCGAAAGGATCTATGATGTTCACCCCATCCAGTTTCAGCTGTAATGCTGCGGCGCGCCTGAAAATTTCCTCCTCATTTCCAAGCAGGGTAAGGTCAACCACATTGCGGCGGAGCAGGATTTCAGCAGCACGCAGGATTCGTTCGTCCTCCGACTCAGGAAGCACAATATGTTTTCGGTCGGCACGGGCACGCTCAAACAGTTCATATTCAAACATCACCGGAGTGACCACCTGCGACCGCGTAATTTTCACAATATGACCCATGGCATCCACATCAACATAAGCATCAAAATGGCTGAGTGCTGCAGTTAGCCTGCGCTCGTTTTCGTATGAAAGGATAGGTTGAATCTTGCTTACGTGCATGGCCGTTTCGTATGTATCACTTTCTACACCAAGCACTGACAAGGGCAGCTTGTGAATGCCTTCAAGCAATTTCATCAAATGGTCGCTTGGTTTAATTCCACCCGTAAGCAATATTCCACTTATTTTCGGATAATTATCTGCCATCATCGTCATCAAGAGGCCAATCAGAATATCAGTGCGATCACCGGGTGTAATAACCAAAATGCCATCCTTTGTGAGTTTCAGAATTTGTTCCAATCCCATGGCAGCAACCTTAAAATCTGTAACATCGAGGTTGAGTGTGTCATCGTCGCCATACAAACGATCTGCCTTCAGGGCTTTGGCAATTTGCCGCATGGTTAGTTTCTGGAGGACACTTTTTTCGGGCAGCACAAAGCTGATATCACCAGCCTGGCTGGTTTTAGTTAAAACCGATTGAACGGTATTATAATCCTTTTCGGAAACGCGGTTGATAATTGTCCCTATCTGGGAGCACTTTTCTTCATTCAGTACGCCTTTAATGAGCTGAAGGGTGTCGGAAATTTCGCCGGGTGTCTTTTCAAAACCACTGACCACGGGAATAATTGGAGCCCCAAGGTTATTGGCAATCCTTGCATTTATATCAAATTCAAAAGGAGTAAGCGCACTCCTGAAATCGGTTCCTTCAATCAGGATAAAATCGCATTGCTTTTCGAGCGCCCTGTATTTATTCAAAACGGTGGTAAAGGCAGAATCAGTTTCGCCAGAATTCATGAGCGAAAGGGCTTCTGCCGCAGGTAAGCCATACATCATGCTATACTCGAACGGAAGCGTGAAATGTCTGGAAATTAGCTGGATATGGCTGTCTTGTTCATCCACTGTCCGGATTATTGGCCTAAAAAAACCTATTCTTTTCACCGTCCTCGACAAAAGGCTCATAAAACCAAGAACAATCAACGATTTACCAGTTCCAGGCTCAGCTGCAGCAACATAAAGATTATTCGACATACAAAAATCAGAAATCTCAGTTTAAACTTTGTTAATTAAAAAACAAAGAAACAATGATTATTCAAAACTATTGTAGCAGATTGAGTTAATTTTATGTGAATTGGCAGGCGAACCCCTTACAATTTCTTAATGAAATGGTATAATCACAAACACAACTATATCCCACACCGTGTGGCTTACCATATTTATGGTCAGGGAGCGATATTTTTTGTAAAGAAATCCCCAGAAAATACCACAAATCAGCGCTGCCAGTACCAACACCATATTTCCAGTAAAGACGTGAACGATGGTGTAAAGAAAGGTTGCCCAGATAAAGCCGTGGTTTTCACCAAAAAACTGGCTCAGCTTTCGCTGAAGGTAGCCCCGCCAGAAAATTTCCTCGCCAGGACCGATAATCAGTGCCATTAGAAGTACAATGCGCCAGGGCGGGGCATCCTGTTTGAACGAATACACATTCTGAATTCCTTCTCCGGCTTCTTCGAGGATAAGCCTGATAAAAATATTTCCCAGGTAAAAAACCACAAAAAGGATGAAGGCAAAGCCCAATCCCAACAATATTTTCTTAACCAGGTTTTCATTGAAATCCTTTTTCAGCAAATTTAGGTTTTCCCTGTCGGTGAAAAATGCAAGTGAGATCACAACAACCAGGTTGGCGCTCATCCAATACCAGAAATCGAAATCACCGGCTTTTTTGTTGACAAACATCACAACAAAAAGCCCTACAGCCAAAAGGGTAATCAACCAGGTGGTTATTCCCTTTTTATCAAACAACTTAACTTTTTGATTACTCATTAAATATGACGGATAACTGCTTCGAGAAGCAAGGCCACGGTGCACAAAATGCCGAAAACAAGGTTATATTGGGCAGTTGCGCCATCAAGTGCAATAAAATCGAGCGGGTTTTTGGGTTGTTTCCTGTTGAGTGCCTTTTGCCAGAGGTTTAAAGCCATTGGCAGCGAAAGGATTACAATTCCAAAAGTAAAAGGCATAAAGGTAAAATCAGGAAACATGAAGTATGGAACCAGAATAAGACCCAAAACCATGATAAATGGTCCGTAAATCAGGAATCCGTAATACCTGAGTGAGCCCTGGTCGCCGAAAATGGATGCAATGGTGTGGATGTGCCCTTCACGGTCGCTGGTGATGTCGCGCCAGTTGTTGGCGTGCAAAATGGCAATCACAAGCGTTGACATAGGAATAGCCCAAAGCACTGGAATCCATGAAAGTGTGCTGGTTTGAACATACCAGGCGCCCAATGAACCCAGAATTCCAAAATTCAGAAAAACTGCCAGATCGCCTAAAGCGTGATATTTCAAAGCAATTTTTCCACCGCGGGTATATAAAATTCCGATAAAAAGTCCGGGAATACCAATCAATAAAAGTAATGGACCCGAAATCCAGGCAAGTAAAAATCCAATGACTGCGCCCACCAAAAAAAGGACAATGGAGGCATTGCGGGCTTCTTTCAGCGTGATGATTTTCCTTACCACACCTCCACTTACCGGCGTTGGGACCTTATCAAGGCCAAAGGAAAAATCATTAATATCGCTGAGAATGTTGGCTGCCGAATGTAAAATGACCATGCCAAAAAAAGCTAATAAAAAAGTCCACCAGTTTAAAACTGCATCACCATAAACCACAGATAAAACTGTTCCAAAAACAACCGGCATGGTTGAGGCCGGAAAGGAAAATGGCCGGCTGCTGATCCACCATTTTTTGAAAAAAGAAAGTTGCGTTTCGTTTGTCATTACTATTATTTAAAATGTTTATTCAAAAAATTATTCTTTAAATGATAAAGAACAATTTAACACGCTGCAAGTTTACAAAAAGTTTATGTTTTCTATTGAAATTTAGAGATAACGGGAGGGATATTGGCACGAAATGTCACCAACTTTACTGGTGTTTTGCCGATAGCATTGCATGACAGCCTTAAAATTTACTGCTGAAAATTAGAGGTTTCGCGATGCGATCGGATTAATCCAGCCACAATACAATCGCGCAAAGCAGTTTTGTCGCTAAAACCTGGCCGATGATAAAATTTTCTCACCTTACAAACAAACATGCATCACCATAACTCAAAAAACGGAACTCGTGATTGAGGGCATAATTGTAGATATCCTTCCAGGAATCGCCGAGCCAGGCAGCTATCAGTAGCAAAAGTGTGCTTTGCGGTTGATGAAAATTGGTCACCATACCGCTGATGAGGCGGTATTTGTAACCGGGAACAATCATCAGTTGCGTGGAACCATGAATTTGACAGATGCCACGTGCGTTCATCATTTTTATAATATTTTGCAACGCTTTTTCTGTACCAATTTCACCCGCAAATTCAGCATTGTAAGGATCGAACTGATGAATCAGAAACCCCGCATCAGGTTCTTTTTCAAGTTTTACACCGTACCAGAACAAACTTTCCAGTGTCCTGACGGAAGTCGTTCCTACAGCCAGAATCTTTCCCTGGTTTTCGATCAATTTTTCAATGGTCTGTTTGTTTACAACGATCTGCTCGGTATGCATCTCATGTTTTTCCAATCCTTCATCACCCACAGGTTTAAAGGTTCCTGCGCCAACGTGCAGCGTTACATAATCGTGGCTGATTTGTCGGTTTTTCAATGTCTGAAAAATCCCCGGAGTAAAGTGCAAACCGGCTGTTGGTGCAGCCACCGAACCCTCGTACCTGGCATAAACCGTTTGGTAAGTCAAGGCATCTGATGGGTTTGCTTCGCGGTGCAAATAAGGTGGGAGCGGTACTTTTCCTGCCACTTCGAGTACTTCGGCAAATGTCAGAATTTCGGGTTGCCAGGCAAATTTCAGGATAAAAGAATCACCCTCATGGCTGAGCATTTCAACCTTTAGGAGTACGTTTCCAAAATTTGTTTCAACAGTTGATTCCAGCACACCTACTTTCCAACGTTTGGCATTGCCTACCAGGCATTTCCAGGTGCAACTTCCTTTTTGCTGAAAAGCAAGCTGAATTTCGGTTGTCGGGCTAACCGGCTCAAGGCAGAAAACCTCGATTACCGAACCTGTCGGTTTTCTGAAAAGCAGCCGCGCCCTTACCACTTTGGTATCATTCAAAACAACAAGACTGTAACCATCGAGGTAATCTGCAAGGTGTGTAAAACGATCTTCCAAAATCCGGCTGTTTTTGTAAACCAGAAGTTTCGATTCGTCTCGTTTTTCCAAAGGGAATTTTGCAATCCGTTCATCGGTAAGCGGATATGTAAACTCGCTGATGCTTATTTTGTTATAATCCGGAATCACTTTTTGGCGCAAAATTACATTTATCAAAACAATTGCATGATAAAATTGTCAAATCAAGTGTCGGGTTGCAGTCATCAAATATTATCTACTTTTACATTTTGAAAACATGCATTTTTCAACATTAAATATTACAACATTGATTAAAAATCACATACCAAATTTCATCACCGTTCTGAACCTTCTAAGCGGTTGTTTATCAGTTGTTTTCACTTTTCAGGGCAACCTGATGCTGGCCTCATGGTTTATTGGCCTGGCGGCTATTTTCGATTTTATGGATGGGATGGCAGCACGGTTACTTCATGCAAAATCAGCAATTGGCGTGCAACTGGATTCGCTGGCCGATTTAATTTCTTTTGGGATGGCGCCGGGGGTGATTGTTTACCAGCTGATGACAAATAGTTACAATATCCCGATAGTGTACTTTATGGATTTGAATCCGCTTGCATTGTTTGCATTCCTGATCCCGGTTTTTTCGGCATTGCGGCTGGCCAAATTCAATATCGATGAGCGGCAAACCGAGGCATTTTTAGGGCTACCCACACCTGCCGATGCACTTTTTTTTGCATCCCTCCCTCTGGTGTTAGACCAGGCTCACAACACAAACAGTGAAATCGTAGTACAGGTAGTACACAGCTTCTGGTTTTTAATGCCGGCAACACTCATTTTCTCAGGATTAATGGTATCAGAAATTCCACTAATATCACTAAAGTTTAAGAATTTCATTTTTAAAGATAACATTGCCAGGTACCTGCTCATTTCGATTGCATGTATTTTATTGTTGCTTCTGGGTTATCTTGCGCTACCCCTGATAGTAGTGGCTTATTTTGTGATTTCAATATTTTTTAAAAGATAAACCAGAAATAAATCTTCATCATTTCAAAAATGAAGCACCCCTCTGGCTTGAAGAGATTGAAACGGTTGCTTTAATTAAATTTCAATTTGCTAAGAAAAAAGGGGTTCAAATCTTACTTAAATCAATCTCAAATTCCACCGGTTTTTCCATGGTGCTGCAATGGAGCACACACTGTTCGCAGATGGAAAGTTCGCCACGGAGGCGTTTTTTCACCATATCGTCGATGCGGATGCGTAAAGGTTCAATTTTGATGTCGTTTATAATTTCGGCTGCAAATGCATACATCAGCAGCATGCGGGCATTCACCTCCCCTATTCCGCGGGATTTCAGGTAAAACATGGCGTTTTGATCGAGCTGCCCTACAGTGGCGCCGTGGCTGCATTTTACATCGTCAGCATAAATTTCAAGAAAAGGTTTTGAATTAACGGTGGCTTTATCCGTAAGCAAAATATTCTTATTGTTCTGGTAAGCACTTGTTTTCTGTGCATCTTTTCTAACCAGGATATGGCCGTTGAAAACAGCCCTGGCATGATCGTCAACAATTCCCTTGAATAATTCGTTGCTGGTACAGTTTGGTTTTGCATGGTCAACAAAAACCTGGTTATCGACATGCTGAAATTTATCAACCAGGTAAACCCCCATAATATTGGCATCACATCCTTCGCCATTGAGGGTGATATAATTTTCGTTGCGGATAATTCCACCATTCAGGGTAATGGCATTTGTCGAAAGCTTTGCATCACGCTCCAGATGAAAAAATACCGTGTTGATAAGTGTTGAGGCGTCATTTTTGTTTTGAAGCTTGTAATGATCAAGTATTGAATTTTCGCCTACAACTACTTCTGTTACAGTATTTACAAGGCTTCTTTGATGATCCACTGAATCGTCGCACTGAACCAGTTGCAGGTGGCTGTTTTTTCCCAAAATCACCAGGTTGTGATTCTGGACAAAAATCTCCCTGTCGTGATTGATGATGTTTACCATTTGCAATGGCATCTCAACCTGAACGTTATCAGGCACATAAATAAAAACCCCATCGGTTGCAAAAGCATTGTTGAGCGCAACAAAGCCGCTCCTGGTGTTGTCGGCAAGTTTTCCCAACCATTCACTTACCAACTCAGGATAATGCTGACTGGCAGCGGCAAGGCTCCCAATAATTACTCCCTGTCTTGTTTTTTTCAAAGATCCGTTCTCAGAAATGAACCAACCATTGAGTTGCGAAATCATGTCCGTTTGAAGATGAGGGATGTCGCACCTGAAAATATGCTGCAGGTCAATGCCTTGTCTGAAAGTGGGTTCAAAATAATACTGATAACTGGCTTCCAGTGTGCGCTTAAGGTCAGTATTCCGCCAGTTCTCAATTTTATTATGTGGAAAACCTGTACGCTTGAATTCATCGAAAGCAATCAGACGACGCGCTTTCAAATCAGGGGTATCGTGACGAAAAATCACTTCCCTGTTTTCTTCAAACAATTCAACCATAAGGTCTTTCAGCGAAATATCCTGTGTTTGTGGTTTCATTTTACAATATTTCAATTTCCAATCAAAATTTGTCTTGTTCTTTAACGCCAACATCCCGAGATCGGATGTTTTAGCTTTTTATAGCGATACTATCGCTCGCAGCGATGGTTTCCTATACCAACTGTTTTACCGATAGCATCGCTTTAAGCGATACTATCTGTTTTACTCGATACTCTCTGCACTTTGCGCTCTGCCCTATGCATCTTCTTTGATCCAGTCGTACCCTTTTGCCTCAAGCTCCAGCGCCAGTTCCTTGCCACCCGATTTTACAATTTTCCCGTTAAACAGTACATGTACAAAATCAGGAACAATATAGTCGAGAAGTCGCTGGTAGTGCGTAATTACAACTGTAGCATTAGCCTCTGTTTTCAAGGCGTTTACGCCGTTAGCCACAATTTTAAGGGCATCGATGTCGAGGCCTGAATCGGTTTCGTCCAGAATAGCAAGTTCGGGTTGGAGCATGGCCATCTGAAAAATCTCGTTTTTCTTTTTTTCGCCACCCGAAAAACCTTCGTTTACCGAACGGTTGGTAAGTTTCGATTGTATCCCGACAAGGTTTTTGGCTTCTTCCATTTTTTTCAAAAAATCGCCAGCCGAAATGGGCTCAAGACCTTTGTATTGCCTTATTTCGTTGATGGCGGTACGCATAAAATTAGTGATACTCACACCGGGAATTTCGACCGGGTACTGAAATCCCAGAAAAATCCCTTCTCGGGCGCGGTCTTCAACCGGCATATCCAGCAGGTCTTTCCCTTTGAAGGAAATTTCACCACCAGTAATTTCATAAATACCTTCACGACCTGCAATTACTGATGCAAGTGTTGACTTTCCGGTTCCATTGGGGCCCATAATGGCATGAACTTCACCGGCTTTTACTTCCAGATCAAGGCCTTTGATGATTTCACGACCTTCGATATTAACATGCAAATTTTTTATCGATAACATCTTTTTAAATAAATTTCAAAATTCAAAAAACAATTAACAAAGAATACTCAATTTTCTGACATTCAAATTTTTAAAACCCGAAACCCGCCCTTCGACAGGCTCAGGGCTCGGTCCTGGAACCCGGAACCCTAAACAACGAACCATGAACAGCTTACCCCACACTCCCTTCAAGGCTGATGGAAAGCAGTTTTTGTGCTTCAACGGCAAATTCCATTGGCAGTTTTTTTAACACTTCCTTGGCGTAACCATTCACAATTAGACCAATTGCGCTTTCGGCGCTGATACCGCGCTGCTGGCAATAAAACAACTGATCGTCTGATATTTTTGAAGTCGTGGCTTCATGTTCAACAATGGAGCTTTTATTTTCGGTTTCGATGTAAGGAAAAGTATGTGCGCCGCATTTATCGCCCAGCAGGAGCGAATCGCATTGCGAAAAATTCCTTGCATTTTCAGCCCGCTTCGAAATCTTAACCAGCCCGCGATAGCTGTTGTTGCTGCGACCGGCGGAAATTCCTTTGGAAATGATGGTACTTTTGGTGTTTTTGCCCAAATGGATCATCTTTGAACCTGTGTCGGCCTGCTGATAATTGTTGGTAACGGCCACCGAATAAAATTCTCCTACCGAATTGTCACCCATCAAAATGCAGCTTGGGTATTTCCAGGTGATTGCCGAACCTGTTTCCACCTGAGTCCATGATATTTTGGAGTTTGCCCCACGGCATATTCCACGCTTGGTTACAAAATTGTAAATTCCACCCTCGCCTTTGGCATTGCCTGGATACCAGTTTTGAACCGTAGAATATTTCACCTCGGCATCTTTCATGGCAATAATCTCCACAATGGCAGCATGAAGCTGGTTTTCATCGCGTTGCGGTGCTGTGCAACCTTCCATGTAACTGACGTAGCTTTCTTCGTCACCCACAATCAGGGTGCGTTCAAACTGGCCGGTATTGGCGGCATTTATTCTGAAATAGGTGGATAATTCGACCGGGCAGCGCACCCCTTTCGGGATATAGCAAAACGATCCATCCGTAAAAACAGCTGAGTTGAGGGCTGCAAAATAATTGTCGGTGTAAGGAACTACAGTTCCCATATGTTTTTTCACCAGATCGGGATGATTTTGAACGGCTTCGCTAAAGGAACAAAAAATGATTCCGAGTTTTTCGAGTGTTTTCGAAAACGTAGTTTTCACCGAAACACTGTCGATAACGGCATCAACGGCCACGCCGGAAAGGCGTTTTTGCTCTTCCAACGAAATTCCAAGTTTGTTAAAAGTATCCAGCAATTCCGGGTCAACCTCATCCAGGCTGGCCAGTTCTTTCTTTTTCTTCGGAGCAGCGTAATAAATAATGTCGTTGTAATCGATGGGCGGATGATGCAGGTGCGCCCAGGTGGGTTCTTTCAGCGTAAGCCAGTAACGATAAGCCTTGAGGCGAAAATCGAGCAACCAGCCGGGTTCGTTTTTCTTTGCCGAAATCAACCGGATGATATCCTCGTTCAACCCTTTTGGGGCGGTATCCATCTCGATATCGGTGTAAAAGCCGTATTTGTAATCGCTGGTGGTTACTTCATCAATGATGTTGTTGTTTTCTTTAGCCATTTGTTACTTTAATTATCCTTGTCCAGGAATTTTTTTGCCCTGCAAAAGTACATATTTTGACAGGCTGGTTTTATTAATAACAGATGATGTAAGTATTGGTTCAGTGCCTACAATGGAGAATCATGCAAAGGGTTGTGTGTAAAAAAGGGAAATTCAAACGGTAAATCAAACAAGAACCAGTTTTTACTTTCAGAAAAATGTTTAAATGTGGTTTAAAAGCTCAAAACCGAACTGGTTTTACAAACCTTTTATGTTCATATTCAACAATTTACAACATGATAAACGTTGTATTTCATCATTATGAAAATTCAACCGGATTATGTTCTTTGACAAGAAAAAGTCATTTTCAGGAAAAGGCAACCTTGTTGGCCAACAATACTTACATTTTCATTGATGAAGCACAAATTTTGCCATGGCATTGATCTTTCTTAATGAACCAAAAAAAACGTGAATTTCACTTCTTTAAAAGTAGTTTTGCACTGTCAAATTCATTTATTGCGTAACCATGTTTGAAAACAGAGAAAATAAACCGAAAAGCATTTCCGAATTGGGCGAATTTGGCCTGATCGACCATCTTACAAAAGATATTCAGCTGCACCAGAAAACAACCATACAGGGTGTTGGCGACGATGCCGCCGTGATTGATGCCGGCGATAAATATCTGTTGGTCACCAAAGATCTTCTGCTCGAAGGCATCCACTTCGATATGACCTATATGCCGCTTAAACATTTGGGTTACAAGGCTATGGTAGTAAATCTATCGGACATTTACGCCATGAACGGAACGCCACGGCAGGCGATTATCGGCGTTGGCATTTCGAGCCGTTACACCCTGGAGGCGATGGATGAATTTTACGCCGGAGTAAAACTGGCCTGCAACCATTACCAGGTCGATCTGGTTGGCGGCGACACGGTGAGCAGCCGTCAGGGGCTTGTGATTTCAATAACTGTAATTGGCGATGTTGAAAAAGACCAGGTGGTTTACCGGGGCCCTGCCCTTGAAAAAGACCTGCTCTGTGTATCAGGCGATCTTGGCGGAGCTTACGCCGGGCTGCTGGTGCTGGAAAGGGAAAAATCGGTTTTCAAGGCAAACCCCAACATGCAGCCTGAACTCGAAGGCAATGATTACATTCTGGAAAGACAATTGAAACCCGAGGCCCGCCGCGATGTAATCGAAAAACTCAGGGCACTGAAAATAAAACCCACTGCCATGATCGACATTTCAGACGGGCTGGCCTCCGAAATCAAACACATCTGCAAACATTCTGACCTGGGTTGTACGGTTTACGAAAACAAAATCCCAATCGACCAGACCACCTACGATACCGCACGTTCGTTCAACATGGACCCTACCCTTTTTGCTATGAATGGCGGCGAAGATTATGAATTGCTTTTTACCATAAAAATGGAAGATTTTGAGAAAATAAAAACCATTCCGGAGGTTTCAGTCATTGGTTTTATGACCGATAAAAATTCAGGAATTAACCTGATTACCAAATCAGGTCCTGTTGTTGAAATTAAAGCACAGGGATGGGATCATTTAAAACAACAGGAGTAATATCAGAAGTTATCTTTTCACTTCATAAAACAATGATTGTTGATTAACAAATTGAATTACTGTTTTTTATTTAAATGCTCAAGTCCAACCCACATATCAAAAACTTGAAGACAATCATCAGCACCTTGCCCGAAAAGCCGGGTGTTTACCAGTATTTTGATGATAAAGGCAAAATCATTTATGTCGGGAAAGCCAAATCGCTGAAAAAAAGGGTATCGTCTTATTTTAACAAAGACACCAGCCTAACCGGTAAAACCTCGGTCATGGTGCGGAAAATTGCCGACATCCGTCACATTGTGGTCGATTCGGAGCTCGATGCCTTGCTGCTCGAAAACAACCTCATCAAAAAGTATCAGCCCCGCTACAACGTTAACCTGAAAGACGACAAAACCTTTCCTTGGATTTGCATCAAAAATGAAGATTTCCCGCGGATTTTCCCAACCCGGAATGTAATTCATGATGGATCAGCCTATTTTGGCCCTTACGCCTCGGTGCGGATGATGAACACACTGCTGGAACTCACCAGGCAACTATACCCGGTGCGGAGTTGTTCGCTCCACCTTTCAAAGAAAAACATCGAGTCGGGTAAATTTAAAGTTTGTCTTGAATATCACCTTGGCAACTGCAAAGGCCCCTGCGAAGGGCTTCAATCGTCGGACGAATACAACCTTATGATTACCAACATAAGGGACATTATTAAAGGGAATATTACCAATGTATTGTCACAACTCAGGGAACTTATGTTCAGCCACGCCCAACTGCTTGAATTTGAAAAAGCACAGGTAGTGAAAGAAAAAATTGAAATTCTCGAACGTTACCAAAGCAAATCGATGGTTGTAAATCCGAAAATCCACAATGTAGATGTTTTTTCAATCATCACCGACGATGATTCGGGATATGCAAACTACATGAAAGTGGTTGATGGCGCCATTGTTCAGGCTCACACGGTTGAATTGAAAAAGAAACTCGATGAAACCCCTGAAGAACTCTTGTCATTAGCTATTGCCGAAATCAGACAACGTTTTGAAAGCAATTCAGAAGAAATCATCCTCCCGCTTGATGTAGAACTTGAAATTCCGGGCATCAACATTACTATTCCTAAAATTGGTGATAAAAAACAATTGCTGGAGCTTTCGGAACGTAATGCCAAATATTACATGCTCGAAAAACGAAAACAGCAGGAGCTGGTCGATCCCGAGCGTCACAGTAAGCGAATCCTCGAAACCATGCGCAAAGACCTGCGAATGAACGAGCTACCCAAACACATCGAGTGTTTCGACAACTCCAATTTTCAGGGAAGTTACCCCGTGGCAGCCATGGTATGCTTTCGCGATGCCAAGCCAAGCAAAAAAGATTACCGGCATTTTAACATCAAAACTGTGGAAGGTCCCAACGATTTTGCCTCGATGGAGGAGGTAATTTACCGGCGTTATAAAAGAATGTTGGATGAAAACCAGGATTTGCCTCAATTGATTGTTGTTGACGGGGGCAAAGGCCAGTTGAGCGCCGCAGTTTCAAGCCTTGAAAAGTTGAATCTGAGAGGAAAAATTACCATTATCGGCATTGCCAAAAAGTTGGAAGAGCTTTATTTTCCCGACGATTCGGTACCACTTCATCTCGATAAAAAATCGGAAACCCTTCGGATAATCCAGCAGTTGCGTGATGAGGCTCACAGGTTTGGCATTACCCACCATCGTTCAAAGCGTGATAAAGGAACCCTGAAAACTACACTTACCGAAATTGATGGAATTGGCGAAAGCTATGCCCAAAAACTGCTTTCAAAACTTAAATCGGTAAAAAGGATTAAAGAAGCGAGCCTTGAGGAATTGCAGACAAAAGTCGGAAAGGCAAAAGGTAAATTGGTTTTCGATCATTTTCGGAATGCGTAAATCAGCAAAGAGATACTTTGGGATTAGCAAAAAAACAGATATGAAAAATCCCGGCCATTTTGCAACAGCCGGGATTATATGATATTTGAACCATTTTAAAATCTTATCCCTGTAACGTGAATTTGATAGGCATATTGAACTGTACACGAACGGGTTTACCACGTTGTTTACCAGGAACCCATTTTGGCATTGCCTGGATAACACGGATGGCTTCTTCGTCGCAACCGCCACCGATTCCGCGCAATACCCTTACATCGGTAACGCGTCCGTCAGTTTCAACAACAAAAGTTACGTACACAGTACCCTGGATTCCGCTCTCGCGTGCCATTTGCGGATATTTGATGTTTTCCTGGAGGAACTGCATCCTGGCTGCATCGCCACCCGGATAACCCGGCATGGATTCAACCACGGTGAAGATCTCCATTTCAACAACTTCTTCTTCCTGTTTTCTTTCAACCGGCACATAATCCTGAATCTCAGTTTCCTGGTCGGCTTCAACGTCGATATCGATATCAGTTTCAACTTCAACGTCATCATCAACAATGTTGATAATGGTTACCTGTGGTGGAGGAGCTTGTGGTGGTGGCTTTACTTCCTGCTTGGTGATTGGAATAATTTCTTCCGGTGTATCGTCCACCCTAACCTGCAGATTTAACGAACCGGTTCGTTCGTATGACCGGTAATTGAAAGCGAAAAGCGTTATGGACAATGCAATGACAAGACCAATTTCGACAAATAGTGTCTTTTTTGCTTCCAGATCAGCCTTTGGAGATTTTTTAGCATCCATGTTGTTTACCTGGTTAAATGTTATTTATTCCGTGTACTGAAATTTTAACGATGATTAAGTTTTGATTATTGCCGCAATAACTAAATTTTTAGTTAATAGGTAAAAATTTAAATCAACTCCTGATAAGCTGCGGCATCCAAAAGGTCGCTGAGCTCGGATAAATCAGTTGGTTTAATTTTTACGATCCATCCTTTTCCATAAGGATCATTGTTCACCGTTTCGGGTTTATCCTGAAGTTCGTCGTTAAATTCGAGAACCTCACCTGCTATCGGCATGAACATATCCGATACTGTCTTTACAGCTTCAACAGTTCCAAATGTTTCACCTTTTTCGAGTTGTTCGCCCACTGTTTCAACCTCAATGAAAACAATGTCACCCAATTCACCCTGCGCATAATCGGTAATGCCAACAAAGGCTTCATCACCCTCAAGCCTTACCCATTCATGGTCTTTGGTGTACTTAAGATTGTCTGGTATATTCATTTTGTTTGTCTTTGTTAAAATTTAATTTGACTGCAAATGTAAATTCTTTTTTCATTCATCAAAACTATTTTCCTTTTTCAAGGTACGACTTGTAAAGTTGAATGATGAGTCCGTCGGCAAGTCCGATTTTTGGGACCACAATTGTGTCAGCTCTGACGATTTGTGCAATAAACAGGAAAACCTTCGCAGCCGGAACAATAACATCGGCACGGTCGGGTCGCATTCCCAACTGCTCGATTCGCTCGTGAAGGGTAAAACTTTTTAGGTGCTTGTAAGCATATTCCAAATCGGAAAAAGGCAGAACATCGTCGTCGCGGTGACTGTAAATTTTGGCTATTTTATTGATGTTACCTCCTGATCCAACAATGTTTACGTTTCCAAAATCCTTTTTAAACTGGTTGAGCCAGTTTTCAAGTTCGTTCCATTCTTTTTTCTGAAAATTCTTGTTAAGCAATCGCAGCGTGCCAATCCTGAACGACCGTGCGTCCAAAACCCGTGATTTTGAAAGTACTGATATTTCGGTACTTCCGCCACCCAAATCAACGTACATGGTTAGGTTCTTTCCCGGTGGGATTACAAAATCGTTGCTCGACCTGATGATTTCGGCTTCCTGCAAACCATCCAGAATTTTAATTTTCATTCCGGTTTCTTTGGTCACTTTTTTAAGCGTTTCCTCACCGTTTTCGGCATCGCGCATTGCAGCGGTTGCGCAGGCAATGTAACTCACTGGTTTGTAAACATCAATAAGCAGTTTAAAGGCCTTGAGCGTTTTTACAAGGTTTGATCCTCTTTTTTTTGAGATCGTGTTGTTTTTGTAAACATCCTTTCCGAGGCGGATTGGGATACGGACAAGTGAAGCCTTTTCGACATGAATATTATTTTCACGGTGAAAAGCATTTGCAAAAAGCAGCCTGACGGCATTTGAGCCAATATCAATTGAGGCAAAAATCATATAAATTAGCTGGTTTACAATGTGTTGATATGTTTTGTTCCGAATGCATCGTGCAGTTAGCCGAATCTGTCTTCATGTTTATTCTGTAAGCTGAGCCTGATAATATTTGTAAATCTCGACCTGCGATCTGATTTTATTTTCAGCATCGGCAGGCCTGTACTGGTTGATGTTTTCGTCGCCAATCATTCGCGCCTTGCAATTATCTGTCAACTGAATCTGGAGCATCGTCCAAAGGTCATCCTGAATTTTTTTATCATACACAGGTGTGGCTACTTCGATGCGATGATCGAGGTTTCGCTGCATCCAATCGGCCGACGAGGTATAAAACTCCTTGTTTCCTCCGTTACAGAACACATAGATGCGGGTATGTTCCAGAAATTTATCCACTATACTGATGGCTTCAATGTTTTCGCTTAATCCGGGAACACCGGGAACAAGGATGCAAATTCCGCGTGCAATAATTTTTATTTTCACACCAGCGTTGCTCGCCTCATAAAGCTTGTAGGTAAGTTTTTTGTCAACCAGGCTGTTGAGTTTTATTATAGCCCAGGCTTCTTTTCCCTCTCTGGCATTGTTGATTTCATGGTTTAATTTCTTAATGAAATAGTCGCGGAGGTTAAACGGAGAAACGATGAGCTCTTTGAATTTTGGAATAAAATACCTCGATTCGAAGAGTTGGAAAACTTTTAGCACGTCGGTGGCAATCCTTTGATTTGCAGTAAGAAGGCTATCGTCGGCATACACTTTTGCGGTGGATTCGTTGAAGTTTCCGGTACTGATATTTGCATAAAAGACATTTTGCTGGTTTTCTTTACGGCTGATAAGAATGAGTTTGCTGTGGACTTTTAATCCAGGAATAGTGGGAAGGATTTTGACACCACTTTTTTGAAGCAGTTCTGCCCAGTAAATATTGGCTTCTTCGTCGAAACGAGCCTGGAGTTCAAGAAAAACGGTCACTGATTTTCCGTTACGGGCTGCATTAATGAGTGCGTTCATGACACTCGACTGGCTGGCTGCCCGGTAGAACGTCATCTTTATCGATCGCACATCAGGATCGATGGATGCCTCACGAAGCAGGTCGATGATGTATTGAAACGATTGATAAGGATAATGAAGCATAACATCCTTTTGCCTGATAATTTCGAAGATGCTTGTATTTTGGGGCAAATCAGGGTGTGGCAAAGGCGGCGATGGCGGGTAAACCAGCTCGGGTGGCCCTACTTTGGGAAATCCCATGAAATCTTTGAAATTGTGATATCTTCCACCTCCCCGCTGGGTATCGTCCTCCGAAAGATGAAGCTTTTCGTTTATCTTTCGCAAAAAATGCTGTGGTATCGACTGATCATAGACAAAACGAACCGGCATACCCCATTCACGCTGCTTCAGGCTTTCGGTCATGATTTCCAGAAAACTTTTCTGAACATCATTGTCCATGTCAAGTTCGGCATCTCGTGTAATTTTAATGGTGTAGGCATTGAAAGTGTCGTAACCAAAAATTGAGAAGATGTATTGCAAACCAAATCTTATTATATCATCAAGCAGAATGATGTAGGTTTCGCCTTTGTCTGATGGAAGGATAAGAAATCGGGATAGTTGGGGAGTAGGTACCTTAATGATAGAAAAATCTTCCTTATCCGGATCAAGCCCCGAAAGCAGGTGTACTGCCATGTAAATGGATTTATCTTCGAGGCTGGTCGGGTCTTTCAGATTGTCCAACATGATTGGGAAAAGCAGTGGACGAACATTGTTGTTAAAATATTCAGTAACAAACTCACGCTGCGCAACAGAAAGCTGACTTTCATTGATAATGAATATTTTATAAGCAGCAAGCCTTTCCAGAATTTCTTTGTACGCCTGGGTAAACTCTTTTTCCTGTGCTGCAACAATTTCAAAAATCCTGGTAAGTGTTTCTTTGGGCGAAATTTTAATTTTATAGTCAAGTTTTTCGACATTGAGCATGCGGTTGAGTGTGGCTACCCTTACCCTAAAAAACTCATCACGGTTATTCGAGAAAATTCCCAAAAACTTTAGTCTTTCGATAAGGGGTGTCGATTCGTCTCTGGCTTCCTGCAAAACCCTTTCGTTGAAATGAAGCCAGCTTACTTCACGGTTTATCATTTGCTTTTTCCTGGTCATAATAACCCATTTTTATACATTTATTTAAGCATCTTTGGATAAACCACAAAATTAACAACTGGTTTCACCTCAAAAATTTTATTCCATTCAGCAGCATCAAACGAAACACTCACAACACCTGAAGTTGGCAGCCAATCGGTTTTTTCGATGAGAAACTGATTGGCAAAATCGGTCATTGTGGGATTGTGCCCGACCAACATCAAAGAATTTACATTTTCGGGAATTTCATAAAAAATATCAGCAACATCTTGTGAAGCAGCATGGTACATCATTTTGCTGAGGCTGATTTTTTCTGTGGGATAACCCAGCTTTTTGGCCAGAATAACAGCCGTCTGGTAAGCCCTTCTGGCATCGCTCGAAACAATAAGGTCTGGCCTGGTTTTTTTTTCGATAAGAAATTTTGCCACCATTTTCGTCCTTTTAACACCTTTTTCGAGCACGGGGCGTTCATGGTCGCCGATTGAAGGCTGTTCCCACGATGATTTTGCATGACGGACAATATAGAGTGTTTTCATAGTATTATTTCGATTTGATTTCTCCAAAAATAAACATTTCTCCTTTGTGAGCTCCAACAGATTCATCTTATCAAAAAAACAGGATTGCAATCCGGTTCTCCAGACTGCAATCCTGCTGGTATTTTGTAAGAATTCTGCCTTTGGCTACTCACATGATGGAAATGAGAGAATTGTCTGGTCTGAGACAAATATCAGGTAGGCTTTTCCAGGGTGAAGTGTTTCGAGTGAATTCACATTCTGCCCTGGCCAGTAGGTTTGCCATCCGGCGATATCCTTGATCTGTACGATGGTTTCAATCCCATCGAAGGCACCTGCAACATCCACATCGCAGGTTGAAATAACGGGCAAATAATTCCATCCTTCATTTAGTGTCACCAAGGTATTTTGATTGGATTGGCCTTTGAACGAAATATCCACCGGGTAACTCAGTTTAACCTGATAACCCGATTGACTGTCCCACGAAATGAGCGAATTTTGCTGCCCGGGCATGTAAACTCCCGAAAAATTCTGCAAAACAATCAGACTGCTGCTAACGGGTTGAAACAGACTTTCAAGCCCGGCTTCAAAAGGTACAATCCATGATGAAATTCCCGACCAGCCGGCTGGCAGGGTGATTGTATGATTTTGATAAACAGTCAGGGTGATTGTGCTGCTAACCTGTGAACCGCAATCGTTAAAAAATTCGCAATAGTACTGCCCTGAGTGGTCGAAGGTTGCCTCCCAGATTTCCAGATCAGGCATCACTGCACCATCAATCAATCCTTGGGGACCATACCATTGATAGCCGTTTGCATTGTTGGCAACAATGCCCAGGATGATAGCCTGCCCAAGTTCGACTTCTGAATTTTGTATATCAACAATTAAATCGGGTGGCGAAACGATGGTAAGGTCAACTGCAGCCGAACCCGTTATGTTACAGGGAGAGCCAACCGACACGGCAAGAGTTAGCTGAACCCAGCCCGATGCAACGTCGTTTTGTCCGGGAGAATAAACAGCATTGAGGGTTGTTGCATCATCAAAAAAACCATCACCACTGCTTGTCCAGAGCAGCGATTCATACGCTGATACTTCAGGCATGGTTTGAAAAACCTGTCCTGCACACACCGAAGCGGGTTCACCAGCACTAACGCCCATAACTTTCAGGATTACCTGATCGAACGCCATATCGGTTTCTCCAAAAACGTAAACCATCAACACAACGCCATCAAGCAAAACATCGAATGGGTGCGGCTGGTACTGGGCTTCAAGCAATGTTTCATCCAAAAAAAATCCATAACCAATCACGTTCAGCCATTGGATCGAATTATAACCACTTGCCTCAATCAATCCTTCAAAACTGAAGGTTTCGTTCAAGAAAACACACACCGTATCGGGGATGATGTTAACGAAGGCTGACTTCGGGCTATCATGATTTCCTGAAGGACTGGTATCAGTATTTAAATTAGGTTCAAAAGAAACTGATGGAAATTGGCTTTGAGTTATTGACAAAACACTCTTTGTAAATCCCAGCACAACAATCATTAATACTAAAAAATAGACTACTTTTTTCATAATTGTGGTGATAATTAAAGTTTTTCAATAAGATTAACTGATTGCAAAGTTCTAAAAATATTTAAATCGACAGGAGGGTTCAAAGTATTGGGGGGCCTTTTTACAAATCCATCTAATAATACACCACCTCCACATCAGGCCTTAATTTCCTGAAATTCTCGATTTT
>CALFEP010000084.1 GCA_937950125.1 uncultured Bacteroidota bacterium | reverse complement strand
TGGGAAATATGTTTTCGAAAAACTGGAGTCGGCAGAGTGGGGCGAGAAAACGGTTTTACAACTGGCAGAGTATCTTCAAAAACAAATTCCCGGAATAAAGGGATTTAGTAAACGTGGCTTGTACAGGATGCGGCAGTTTTATGAAACCTACAAGGACTTTTTAATTGTGACACCACTGGTGACACAAATTAGCTGGACACACAACCTGATTATTTTCTCACGTTGTAAAGAACCATCGGAGCGTGAATTCTACATCCGGCTATGCAATCAAAAGGATTCAACCGTTGTTGATTACGCAATGAGCAGGCATATTTCACCCACACTTATCGCCGATTATTCAACAAAACTACCCGACAGAAGGTTATTACAAGATAAATGGAAGTCTATTTTAAAAAGCAGAGAATAAAACATGAAAAAATCAAATAAAAAACGTCTCGCCCTTGTGGCCAGCGATCCATGGCTTGAGCCGGTTGAACAGGAAATCGAAAACCGCCTGAACAGGTACAAAAACCGCCTGAAGTCGATCGAGAATGAATTTGGCAGTCTCCTGAAATTTGCCGATGCCTACAATTATTTCGGAATTCATTATGATAAAATTGCAGGTGGCTGGTTTTACCGCGAATGGGCGCCCGCCGCTTTCGACCTTTTCCTTTTTGGTGATTTCAACGATTGGAACCGGACATCACACCCATTGACAAAAAAAGAAAACGGCATCTGGGAAATTTTTTTAGACGAAAAAACCTGGAAAAACAGCTTTGTTCACAACAGCAAACTGAAAGTGCTGGTGCATGCTGCAAACGGCTGGAAAGAGCGGATTCCGGCCTGGATTACCCGCGTAGTTCAGGACGACAACACCAAGGATTTTGCTGCTCAGTTGTGGATGCCCGAAAAACAATTCTCGTGGGCCGGCGATGATTTCAACATCGGCGACATCAATAACCTTGTCATTTACGAGAGTCACATCGGGATGGCTCAGGAAAAGTACGGCGTTGGCACTTATTGGGAATTTGCCGAATATGTGCTTCCGCGAATCAAGGACAATGGCTACAACGCCATACAGGTGATGGCCATTGCCGAGCACCCGTACTATGGATCATTCGGCTATCATGTTTCGAACTTCTTTGCCCCGTCGAGCAGGTTTGGGACACCTGAAGAACTGAAATATCTCATCAAAAAAGCCCACAGCATGGGCATTGCTGTAATTATGGACATCGTTCATTCGCACACCGTGAAAAATCTACATGAAGGCCTGAACGAATTCGACGGCACCGACCACCAATACACGCATCCCGGCGACCGTGGAAATCACTCGGCCTGGGATTCCAAACTTTTTGATTACGGAAAAACCGAAGTCCTCCAATTTCTTCTTTCCAATGTAAAATACTGGCTGAAAGAATTTCATTTCGACGGCTACCGTTTCGATGGTGTAACTTCGATGATGTATCACCATCACGGTTTTACCGCCTTCGACAGCCGCGACAAATATTTTACCGATGGTGTGGAGTGGGATGCCATTACCTACCTGCAATTGGCCAACACGCTCATTCATAAAGTGAAAAAAGATGCCGTTTCCATTGCCGAAGATGTAAGCGGAATGCCGGGTCTCTGCCGACCTATCGGAGAGGGCGGTATAGGTTTCGACTATCGCCTGGCCATGGGTCTGCCCGATTTTTGGATAAGAACCCTCAAAGAAAAAAAGGACGAGGACTGGAATATGGACGAAATCTGGTACACCCTCACCGACCGGATTCACAATGTGGGAACCGTGGCTTACGCCGAATCGCACGACCAGGCGCTGGTGGGCGACAAAACCATCGCTTTCTGGCTCATGGACAAGGAAATGTATTTCCACATGCACAAAGACGATCCGGATTTGGTGGTAGAACGCGGCGTTGCCCTGCACAAAATGATCCGGCTCATCACAATTGCTTTGGGTGGACAGGCTTACCTGAATTTCATGGGAAATGAGTTTGGTCATCCCGAATGGATCGACTTTCCACGTGAAGGAAATGGCTGGAGCTACCATTATGCACGCCGTCAGTGGTCGTTGCGCGACAATCCCGACCTGAAATACCAGTTCCTGGCTGAGTTCGATAAAGCTATGATTAATCTCATCAAAGAAAACAAAGTGCTTGATGGCGGCTACGGCGACCTCGTAAAATCCGATGACTGGAACAAAACCATCGTTTTCGAAAAGGCCGGACTGATGTTTATCTTTAATTTCCACATCAACCAGTCGCTGCCCGACTATGAGTTTTTTGTTCCCGAATTTGGCGAATATAAACTCATTCTCAACTCTGATTCATCGGCTTTTGGCGGCCACAACCGCGTGGATGAAAACGTGAAATACTTCACCCAATACAACGAAACCGAAGGACGCCATTTCCTCAAAGTGTATGTCCCAAACCGGACGGCGCTGGTGTTTAAGAAACTATAAAAAGTATTTTTAAAACTACCTTCAACTTGATAAACCCTTTTAAATGAAAGAAATTTATTGAAAGTGAAAATCAAAAATCCATCAAAATACTCCTCGTTTTTTTACTTTTGTGATTATTAATTAAAATTCTTGTGAAGATGAAAACACTACAGATAAATGTTCCCGATGAAGTTGATTTGAAAGATTTCGATTTTTCGATGATCATTGCGTCTAAACTTTATGAAGACGGAAAGTTATCAGCAGGGCAAGCAGCAATCATGGCAGGATTATCAAAGAGAGCCTTTATTGAATTATTGGGCAGATATGGGGTTTCTGTTTTTAGTACATCATTGTCCGACTTAGAATCAGATATTTCAAATGCATAAGGTTGTAATTTCTGACACAAGCTGCTTAATTATTCTTCACGAAATTGGAGAATTGGACTTGCTTCGAAAAGTTTATGCTACCGTTTCAACTACCCCGGAAGTTGCACAGGAATTTATGGAGA
The DNA here is from genome assembly GCA_937950125.1 of uncultured Bacteroidota bacterium. Lineage (GTDB taxonomy): Bacteria > Bacteroidota > Bacteroidia > Bacteroidales > 4484-276 > CALFEP01. Next base: position 6,197 of record CALFEP010000084.1, on the reverse strand, counting down.
TATTGCCTGATTGGATAAAAATAGAGAAGGTTAAAGATAAAAAGTATCAGGAGTTTCTTGAAACTCAAGTTGATTTTGGGGAAGCTAGCGCCATTGCGCTGGCAAAAGAAATGGAATCTCCTTTGTTAATTCTTGATGATTTGAAAGCAAGGAAATTAGCTGCCAAATTGAACTTGCGATATACTGGTACACTCGGTGTTATTAACAAAGCAAAGCAAATTGGAGCTATCGAAAAGGTGAGACCAATCATAGAAAAGTTGCTCGCAACAGATTTTAGGATTTCCGGGAACATTGTAGCCGAATTGCTTCGAAAAAACAATGAACTCGTGTGAAAAAATTGGGTGGCACAATTATTTTGAATTTGGCGATTACAAACTCATCCTCAACTCCGATTCATCAGTCTTTGGCGGCCACAACCTTGTGGATGAAACCGTGAAATATTTCACCCAATACGACGAAACCGAAGGGCGGCATTTCCTTAAGGTGTATGTTCCAAACCGGGCGGCGCTGGTTTTTAAGAAGGGGTAAACCCGTTTTAAAAAATATTCAAGAAATGATTTCCACTAAGCAAATTAAATGCACTAAAAACACCTACCTTTGTGATTGTAAATTAGAAAAATGATCATGTTAACGAAATCGAAATCACATATCCGGTTTGATTGGGCTGTTAAAAAAATCCTTCGGAGCAAGGCAAATTACGGGATATTAGAAGGGTTTCTGTCAGAACTTTTTCAGGAAGATGTCAAAATTAAATCTTTACTTTCCGAAGAAGGAAATAAAGAAACCGAAGATGATAAAAGCAACCGTGTTGATATTCTCATCGAAAATACCAAAGGCGAAATAATTATTGTTGAAATACAAAACACCAGAGAAATAGATTATTTATTCAGGGTTTTGTATGGAACGTCCAAGGCAATAACTGAATACATGAAGGAGGGTTCTCCTTATTCGATGGTAAAAAAAGTGATTACCATCAGCGTTGTTTATTTCAATTTTGGCCAGGGAAAAGATTACCTTTACAAAGGCGAAACCAAATTTGAGGGGATAAATCAGCACGACATCTTTGAACTTTCAGACGAACAAAAAGCAATTTTTGAAAAACATTCAGTATCCGATATTTTCCCATTTCATTATTTAATAAGGGTAAACCAATTTGATGACATTGCAAAAAACACCATTGATGAATGGATTTATTTCTTCAAAAACAGCGAAATACCCGATAATTTTAAAGCCAAAGGGATTGCAGAAGCACGGGAAAAATTAAAAACAATTACCATGACCCCCGAACAATTAGCCGAATACAATCAATACCTGCAAAAACTTAGTTCAGACGCAAGCATTTCGCAAACATTAAAATTTGAAATCGAATACAAGAAATCAATTGAAATTGCAACCGAACTACTTAGAAATGGAGTGAACAAAAACACAATATCAATTTCGCTGAAATTACCCATTGAAATTATTCATAAACTAGCCGGGGAATTGTAAAATAACAACTTGATTTGATTGGTTTGCATTGATTTGGTGGCAGATTTGAAATATTAACACAAAAAAAAGAAGACTTTATGAAACAAACAATTTTACTCTTAGTGGCATTCTTAGGCCTGGTAGGCTTTTCAAAAGCCCAAAATTCACAATGGTTGAATTACAATCCATCAAATTCAGGTATTTCCTCTGACTACGTCACTTCTCTGGCAATAGAAGATCCCGGAACAATATGGATTGGAACTGGCAATGGCGGATTAGTAAAATTTGACGGAACAACATGGGTAATTTATAATACTTCAAATTCGGGATTGCTCTCAAATTGGGTGTACGCAATAACAATAGATGAGACCTGTACGAAATGGGTTGGGACATGGAATGGTGGACTGGCAAAATTTAGCGGATCAAACTGGACTATATTCAACACCTCTAATTCGGAATTACCGTCAAACATTGTATATTCAATTGCAACAAACGGAAATGGAACCATGTGGATTGGGACTAGTGGTGGATTGGCAAAATTTGATGGAACAAACTGGACGGTTTTCAACACTTCCAATTCTGATTTGCCTTCAAACTTCATCACTGCAATAACAGTATTTGGCGGAGAATCAATGTGGATTGGAACTCATAATGGTGGTTTGGCAAAATTTGACGGAACAAACTGGACAATATTCGATACTTCTAATTCTGGTTTACCAGATAACTCTGTCTGGACAATATCCTCAGACATTAACGGATCTTTGTGGATTGGAACCAGCGGAGGGTTATCAAAGCTTGATGGGACAAACTGGACAACCTATAATAATTCAAATTCAGGGCTGCCAGACAACTATGTCTTAACAATAGACTCAGACGAAGATGGATCAAAATGGATAGGGACGTACGAAGGTGGTGTGGTAAAATTTGATGGTAATAACTGGACATCATACAATGCATTAAATTCAGGTTTGCCTGAAAACTACATTTTATCGATTTCCATTGATGAAAACTCAACAAAATGGATTGCGACCTATGGTGGAGGATTGGCAGTTTTTAATGAAAACGGCATTCCTTTAGCAGTTAATGAAAATCTCTTGTCGGAAAATTTTGGTTTGGTTTTCCCAAATCCCGCAAGTGATAATATCAATTTTGAACTGCCTTTAGGCATGAACATTTCTTCCTTTGAAATCCTCAATATTCAGGGAACCATCGTAAAAAGCCAAAGGATTTCAAACAACCAAAACTCAGTTGATGTAAGCAATTTGCCCGGCGGGATGTACATAATAAGAATCCACACAGATCATGGTTTGGTTGTGAAAAAACTAATTAAACGATGATCATTTCGAAGTCCCACTCAAAATATTCAATTGTTTTCACTTCGCTTTACATCTAAACAGAAAAGCGCCATTTCCTCAAGGTGTACGTTCCAAACCGCACAGCGCTGGTTTTTAAGAAAGTAATATGGTTTGACAATCCTTTTATGATGAACATTTCATCCTCTTTTTCGCCCCGGAAAGGGTAAAACACTGAAAAACAACTTAAACGTAAAAGTAAATACTCATTTCTGACTATGGTTTTCGCGCCTGATTATTGCGTTTCTTTGCAAATTGAATTTATTGAACATTTTAATACTTGTTATTATGAAAAAAGCACTATTTAAAATCACCGCAATGATGGCAATATTTGCCCTCATGTTCCTCTACTCCTGTTATCCGGGAGATGAAGTCAGCTATTCTGATTTAGATCTTGTCGCTACAGTTTATGATGAAGGTGCAGATTTCCAGTCTTTTGGAACTTTTGTATTGCCCGATACCATTATTCACATCAAGGATACGTTGAATAATGATAACAATACTGATCTTTCCCGCCTTTACGATAACTTTATTCTCAGTGAGATCAGGCAAAATATGCTTGATTATGGGTATGTTGAAGAAGAAAATCCCGTTCAGAATCCTCCCGATATTATCGTGACGACTTCAGCAATGGCTACAACCACCTACTATGCGTGGAGTTATTATCCTTACTATTGGGGATATTACTGGGGCTGGGGCTGGTATTACAAAAATTCGACAGGCACCGACTATTATTATCCCTGGTAACCTTACTATCCCTGGTACGGAACTACTTACGTTTCCAGCTATTCTCAAGGAACCTTACTTATCACTTTAAACAATCCTGGTGATGTTGAAGAAACCGACAGCATTCCGGTGGTTTGGCTTGGAGCTATTAATGGCTTGCTGGGCAGCACCAATGTTGCTGATATTCAAAACCGCCTTGACCATGGAATTAACCAGGCTTTTAAACAGTCACCCTATCTGAAACAAAATTAATAACCAGCATTTTAATAATCTGAAACAATCAAGCGTATGAAAAAGATATTATTAATTGCATTGTTCGCTGCATTTGGCTCCTACGCCTTTGCCCAGGAAACGTCTTTGTGGTCGTTAACATACAACATGAATATCCCGATGGGGGATACGAAAGATTTTATTGAGAAAACCAGTTTCAGGGGCCTTGCCCTTGAAGGAAGACAATTTATCGACAATAATTTTTCGTTGGGTGGAAGTTTTGGATGGTGTGTTTTCTACGAAAAAAAGGATAAACTCACCTCTGAACTGAACAACATCACCCTCACAGGCACACACTACCGTTACCTCAACACATACCCCATTTTTGTAAATGCCGCATATTACCTCAACGAAGGAAGTTACATCCGGCCTTACCTGGCTGCCAATATTGGTTTGATTGTGACCGACTACCGCAACGACATCGGCCTTTACACAATCCGCGAAACCCCCGCCAAATTTGGATTTGCTCCTGAAATTGGATTATTAATTGAGACCGAAAGTGGTACAGGTTTTACGTTGAATATGAAGTACAACATCGGAACCGAAACCTCTGATACCGAAGCCTACTCCTCTCTTGGGATTAATGTAGGTATTATCTGGGTGTATTAAAACATACTCATTTCACAATTTGAAAAGGCTGAATGGAGCAAATGTTCCATCCGGCCTTTTTTATTTTCAAAAATTTTTATCCGTTGTAACCAAGTATTTTCGATTTTATGTAAAAATGTTTGGTTATAACCGATGATTTTATTGCTTTTGTTGAAATTCTCAACCATAACCGAACATGATAACACGAGCAAAATACCTCGACAAACTTAAAATTTACACCGGAAAACCATTCATAACGGTCGGGCAAAAGCACTTTATTGGTTCAATACCGTGATCAATTAATTCTTGCAGGAATTCCTGAGCAAAACATGCTGATATTAAACAAAGAGTTGCTCGAATTCGATTTTATCAGGAATTACATGGACCTTCACAATTATGTGAGCCAGGCTTTTACGGATGTTCAGGGCACAAAGCATGTCCTGATTGACGAAGTTCAGGAAATTGATCAATGGGAAAAAGCCATAAATTCATTTTTTGCCTCCGTCGAATACGATATTACTATATCGGGTTCAAATGCCCGGATGCTCTCAACCGAACTTTCTACACTTCTTGCGGGCAGGTATGTTGAGTTTGTGGTATATCCATTTTCATTCATCGAATTCAGAAATTACCGGAAGGAACAATTTCCTGATGAAACTATAAACGAAACCTTCAGGTACTTTATCCGCTATGGAGGACTTCCCGGAATTCAATCATTGCCTTTTAACGACTCAGCGGTATTTCCATATCTTAATGCCATCTTCAACACGGTTTTACTCAAAGATGTGATTGCCCGGAACAGCATCCGCGATGTTGAGTTACTGGAACGGATAACCCGGCATGTTTTCAACAACTGGGGCAATATTACCTCTGCAACCAACATTTCGGATTACCTGAAATCGCAGCGGACAAAAATTTCGGTTGAAACCGTGCAGAACTATCTGTTTTACCTCACCCAGGCATTCATGATCAACAAAGTAAGGCGGTTTGATTTGAAAGGTAAAAAGTTGCTCGAATACTCCGAAAAGTACTATATTACCGATATCGGGTTGCGGTTTGGAATAGCTGGTTACAACGATTCGGAGATTTCGGGACTGCTCGAAAACATTGTATTTATGGAACTGCTGCAGCGGGGCTACACCGTTTATTTCGGGCAGCTTGGCGCTAATGAAATTGATTTTATTGCCGAAAAACAGGAAGAAAAACTGTACATTCAGGTGGCTTACCTATTAAAAGACGATCAAACCATTGAACGTGAATTTGGTAACCTGATGCAAATCAACGATAACTTCCCAAAAATGGTTCTTTCACTTGATGAGTTCTGGACTTCAAACAGGCAGGGAATTATCAGGAAAAATGTGATTGATTTTTTGCTTGAGGAAAACCAGACAATCGTTTAACGCCGAAATTCAGTATATTTTTGGTAAAAATTTCTGATTCACCATTTTCCCCTAATTTTGATTTTTAATTAAAACAAAAAGTCTATGAAAAATTTTGGCTCTTGCCTTACAATGTTCTTGCTGGCTGTAATGATTTCTGCATTCGCAAATCCTTCGTTTTCACAAAAAAAACCAGTAAAACAACACAGTAAAACAACCTTTGATGCCTCGGTTTTCAACAACCCCAATGTGGTGGATTCTTACATTGATGAAACCGGTAGGCAGGTGGTTAATATAAATGTTCCCGGAGTTTTGCCGGGAAAATACAAAATGCCCGAGGCTCACCCAACGGATGCTGCAGTGATGCTGCACAATGTTCCGGCTTATGATTGGTCGTTTGGTTGTTCGGCTACTT
>CALFEP010000083.1 GCA_937950125.1 uncultured Bacteroidota bacterium | reverse complement strand
TGGATTGCATCGTGCTGGACGCCGACTATTTGCATGAATACGAACCTTTCCGGATCAACGAAAACCGTTTCCCCGATTTGCCAGGCCTGGCTGCTGATTTAAGGAAACTGAACATCGAAATTACGGCTTCGGTAAATCCGGGAATAAAGATCGACAGCACCTATGAGGCCTATCACGATGGATTGAGTAAGGACATTTTCGTGAAATATTCCAACGGCAGCCTGTTTGTTTCGGACATTGCCCCGAACACCAACCATTTCGCCGATTTCACCAATCCCAAAGCCCGTGAATGGTGGATCGAAAAAATGAAATTCCTTCCGGAAAACGGCATCCATGGCTACTGGAACGACATGAACGAGCCAGCCGTTGGCGGGAGTTATCTTCCTGACAACCTGCTGTTCGACTTTGATGGAAAAAAAGCCAATGCCCTGGAAGCGAAAAACGTTTTCGGGATGCAAATGGCACGCAGCAGTTACGAATCGGCGCTGAAATATGGTGAAGGAAGGCGACCTTTCATCCTCACCCGTTCCGGATTTGCCGGCGTGCAGCGCTATTCCGCCGTTTGGACAGGCGACAATACTGCTTCGGACGAATTTCTGCTGGGCGGTGTATTGCTCAACAACCAGATGGGACTTTCGGGAATTTCGTTTGTAGGGCCGGACATTGGCGGTTATATTGGCGATGGAACCAAGGAACTGTTTACCCGCTGGATGCAGGTCGGCGTCTTTTCTCCTTTTATGAGAAATCACAAAGGATTTTTCACAACCGCCAACGAACCCTGGACTTATGGCGAAGAAACAGAGGCCATCTCGAAAGCCTGGATTGGTTTTCGTTACAGGCTCATGCCTTACCTTTATTCCGCATTTTACGAAACTTCCCTTACGGGAATGCCGGTAGCCAGGAGTTTGTGCCTCGATTATCCTTTCGAAAATAAGGTTTACGACAACCTGTTTCAATACGAATTTTTATTTGGAGACGCTTTGCTGATCATTCCGGTTACAAGCGCCGAAAAGATTAAGAAAATCTGGCTTCCAGGTGGCGATTGGTACGACATTTACACGGATGAACTTTTAACAGGCGACAAGGAATGGTTGCAGGAAGTTCCGGTTTATCAAATCCCCGTTTACGTTAAAACTTCAGCCATAATTCCCTTGCAAACCCTTGTGCAATCGACAAAAGACAAGCCAGCTGACACACTTTTTATCCATATTTTTAATGGGAAAGAAAAAAATTCATTGGTGTATTATGAAGATGCCGGTGATGGTTTCGATTATCAAAAAGGTGATTTCTGCAAAAGAATATTTGAATTTGATCCTGAAAAAGGACAGGTTGTTTTTAGAAAACAGGAAGGCAGCTATTCATCGCACTTTAAAAAATTTATGATAATTCTCCACGGTTTTCATGAAAAATACAAGGAAGCAACCATAGAAGGAAAGCTAAGTAAACTGGAAAATTGCAGCATCAAGCTGGTTGATGGTTTGGAAAATCTTGAAGATATTTACGACAAAAACTATTTCCACGGCCTCAGGGGTTCAGAGCCGGTTTTGAGCCAGAAAATGGTAGTTTCAGATTTTATTTCCGATGAAATTATAATTCAGCTAAGATGATAAAAATTACAGGTGTTTTACTGATTTTGATGGTCATGCTTGGGATTCAGGCGAATTCTCAGCAAAAAACCTACTGCAACCCGATGAACCTCGATTACGGTTTCACACCCATCCCGAATTTTTCCGAATGGGGCAAACACCGGGCAACTGCCGACCCGGTGATAGTGAATTACAAAGGCGATTATTACCTTTTTTCGACAAACCAATGGGGTTATTGGTGGAGCAGTGATTTGAGCAACTGGCATTTTGTGTCACGGTCGTTCCTGCGTCCCGACCTGCAGGTTTACGACGATTTATGTGCTCCTGCAGTCTGGATTCAAAGCGACACTATGCTCGTCTTTGGTTCGACGTATTCACGGGATTTTCCGATCTGGATGAGCACAAACCCAAAAGCCAACGAATGGAAGGAGGTAGTTCACAAATTTGACATTGGTGGCTGGGACCCGGCTTTTTTTGTGGACGACGATGGCCGGCTTTACATGTACAACGGCAGCAGCAACAGTTTTCCGATTTACGGCATCGAGCTGAATCGCAAAACCTTTCAGCCGTATGGAACCCGCGAAGGCTTGCTGCTGTTGGAACCTGACCGTTTTGGATGGCATCGCTTCGGCGAGCACATGGACAACACCTTCCTCGATCCCTTTATTGAAGGCGCCTGGATGACAAAACAGAACGGAAAATACTACCTCCAGTATGGCGCTCCGGGCACCGAGTTCAGCGGATACGCTGATGGTGTGGCCTTTTCGGATGAACCACTCAGGGGTTTCCGGCACGAGTCGCTGCCTTTATCTTACAAACCAGGAGGTTTTGCACGGGGCGCCGGGCATGGCTCTACTTTTCAGGACACCTGGGGCAATTACTGGCACGTGAGCACAATGGCTGTTTCTGTCAAAAATAATTTTGAACGCAGAAACGGATTCTGGCCAGCCGGATTCGACCAGGACGGCGTGATGTATTGCAACACGGTTTTTGGGGATTACCCGCATTATCTGCCCGACGGCCACGCCAATCACCTCGAAAGCCGCTTCACGGGCTGGATGCTGCTGAATTACAACAAACCGGTGACGGTTTCGTCAACGTATGGAGGCTTTTACGCCAACAACGCCGTGGACGAAAAAATACAGACCTACTGGTGTGCCGAAAGCGATAAACCCGGCGAATGGCTGGTTTCAGACCTGGGTGAGGTTTCTACCGTTAATGCTGTTCAGGTAAACTTCGCCGACCAGGATGCCACCATTCTTGGAAAAAGCACCGGAATATTTCACCAATACAAACTCTGGTATTCACCGGATGGGAAAAAATGGAGCATTTTGACCGACAAAAGCAAAAACACTACCGATGTTCCCCACGATTATATTGAACTTGAAAAGCCGGTGGAAGCCCGGTTTATCAAGCTCGAAAATATCCATATGGCGAATGGCAAATTTGCCATCAGTGGCCTGAGGGTTTTTGGCAGCGGCCATGGTTTAAAACCAGGGAAAGTTGAACAACTGATTGTTTTACAAACAGAAAAGGACAAACGCAGCGCCTGGCTGAAATGGAAACCCGTTGACAATGCGATGGGTTACAACATTTACTTAGGCATTTCGCCTGATAAATTGTATAATTGCATCCTCGTTTACGGCAGTAACGAATACTGGCTTAAGACGATGGATAAAGAGAAAACATACTATTTTACCATCGAAGCCTTTAATGAAAACGGTATTTCGGAAAGAACAGAAATCATTAAAAGTGAATAATTTATCATCGTTTATGAAGAACTTAACATCAATTTTAACTTTATTTTTATTGGTATTGCTGGCTGCCTGCCAGCAGCAAAAAACAACATCAAACAGTGAAATGGACAGATTTATCAGCGACCTGATGAGCAAAATGACATTGGAAGAAAAAATCGGCCAGTTAAACCTGACAGGCGCAGGTGATATTGTTACCGGCCAGGTTTCCAACTCCGATATTGGCCGAAAAATCAGGGAGGGTAAAGTTGGCGGGCTTTTCAATATTAAATCGGTTGAGAAAATAAAGGCTGTACAGAAAGTAGCTGTTGAAGAAAGCCGCTTAAAAATTCCGATTATTTTTGGAATGGATGTCATTCATGGTTATGAAACTGTTTTTCCGATCCCGCTGGCTCTTTCGTGCAGTTGGGACATGAACTTGATTGAAAGAACCGCCCGCATTGCAGCGCAGGAAGCCAGCGCCGACGGCATTTGCTGGACATTTTCGCCCATGGTTGACCTTGCCCGTGACCCTCGCTGGGGGCGTATTGCCGAGGGAAGCGGTGAAGATTCTTATATTGGCGGCGAAATTGCAAAAGCCATGGTGAAAGGATACCAGGGTGATGATCTCACCAAAAATAACACCCTCATGGCCTGTGTAAAACATTACGCTCTGTATGGGGCCTCCGAAGCAGGCCGCGATTACAATACCACCGACATGAGCCGTTTACGCATGTACAACGAATATTTTCCTCCGTACAAAGCCGCAGTGGATGCTGGTGTTGGCAGCGTTATGGCTTCCTTTAACGAAGTTGACGGAATACCGGCAACCTGCAACCGGTTTCTGATGACCGAAGTGTTGAGAAATCAATGGGGTTTTAAAGGTTTTGTTGTGACCGATTATACAGGCATCATGGAGCTTACCGAACATGGCATGGGCGACACAATGACGGTTTCCGCCTTAGCCCTTAAAGCGGGTATCGACATGGATATGGTGAGTGAGTATTATCTTTTAACTTTAAACAAATTATTGGAAGAAGGTAAAGTAACACAGCAGGAAATCGACAACTCATGCAGGTTGATATTAGAAGCCAAATACAAACTTGGACTTTTTGACGACCCCTACCGCTACTGCGATGACAACCGTGCTGCTAAAGAAATTTTTACTGATGCCAACCGTGCAGAAGCCCGTAAAATTGCTGCTGAATGCTTTGTGCTTCTCAATAATAAGGGCAATATTTTACCCCTGAAAAAAGACCAGTCCATCGCTTTGATTGGACCGTTGGCCGATAACAAGGAAAATATGCCCGGAACCTGGAGTGTGGCTGCCGATTTTACGAAAGCCATATCGGTGTTGGAAGGGATGAAATCGGTGATGGGTGAAGGCGCAAAGATAAAGGTGGCTAAAGGCGCCAATGTTGTGAGCGACCCGGAACTCGATGCCAGGATAAGCGTATTTGGAAAACCCACCGGCCGCGACAACCGCCCCGAAGCTGAATTGATCGAAGAAGCGCTGAAAGTGGCTCGCCAATCCGATGTTATCGTTGCCGCTCTGGGCGAATCAGCCGAAATGAACGGCGAATGTTCGAGCCGCTCTGACATCAGCCTGCCTCAAAATCAGCAAGACTTGTTAAAAGCTTTGTTAAAAACCGGAAAGCCGGTGGTTTTGGTGCTTTTTACAGGAAGACCGCTCACCATGAAATGGGAAAGCGAAAACGTTCCTGCTATATTAAACGTTTGGTTTGGTGGCAGCGAAGCAGGTTATGCTGTGGCTGATGTTTTGTTTGGAGATGTTAATCCGTCAGGAAAACTTACGACCACCTTCCCGCAAAATGTCGGGCAAGTCCCGTTGTATTACAGCCATAAAAATACCGGTCGTCCGCTGGGCGAAGGCAGATGGTTCGAGAAATTCAAGACAAATTATCTGGATGTTAGCAACGACCCTGTTTATCCTTTTGGCTATGGTCTTAGTTATACTACCTTTGAATATAGCGAAATCTCATTAAGCAAGCCGGCAATAAATGCGGCTGAAAAACTGGAAGTGATAGTTACTGTAAAAAATACCGGCAATTACGACGGTCAGGAAGTGGTTCAACTCTATGTCCGCGACATGGTTGGAACCATCACCCGCCCGGTGAAGGAATTAAAGGGATTTCAGAAAATTTTCCTTAAAAAGGGCGAAAGCAAAGAAGTTGTTTTCACACTTGGCGAAGAAGACCTGAAGTTTTACAACAGCGACCTCAATTTTGTTGCCGAACCAGGTGATTTCAAGGTGTTCGTCGGAGGGAATTCGGAGGATGTGAAAGAGGCTGGATTTACGCTTTTAAAGTGACCTTTCATAAACAAAATGCAAGACCAAACCTAACAGGTCTCTAAGACCTGTTAGGTTTTCATTCCGTAAAATGCCCCTCCAACCAAAAATTAAAGGCTACCTCTGGGCGCTGACTGCGACGATCTCGGTGTCAACGGTTTACATTTTCAGCAAGGCTGCCTTGCAGGAAGTAAGCCTGGCGCAGTTTGGGGTGTATTGGTTTGCATTTGCGCTTACCTTCAACTCCCTGTTTACCCTTCGTTCGGCTGAACACAGGCATTTTCACCCGATTTCAGGGCATTCATTAAAAATCCTTGTCATCCTTGGATGTATAGAAATTATTGCAACCGCCTCTTTTTACGGGGCCATTTCAATAACGGCCAACCCCGCCATCCCGTCATTCCTGCGGAATATGGAGTACATTTTTGTAACGTTGTTTGGGGTTTTTTTGCTCAGGGAGCGATTTTCAGCTGCTGAAATTGCCGGAATTGTGCTTACCTTCACCGGTGCTTTTGTAATCAGTTACCAGAAAGGAGCCGATTTTTATGCTTACATATCGGGAACCTCAGGTCTGATGCTGGTTTCGACAGCATTTTATGGCGTTCGCACCATCATTGCCAAAAAGAACATCCATACCATCACCCCCACCATGTTGGCCATCAACCGGGCAATTGTTTTACTGATCTTTTCATTGATCATCCTTAAAATGATGGGTGAAAGTTTTATCATCCCGGCCTCGGCTTTGATCAACATTGCTTTTGGGTCGTTTTTCGGGCCGTTTATTACCTCAATCAGCCAGTACAGTTCACTGAAATATATCGAAGCCTCCCGCTCTGCGATTATTCAAAGCACAACAGCATTGTTTGTGTTGTTGGGCGCTTACCTGATTTTTAACCGGTTTCCGGCTGATTACCAGCTTGCCGGCGGATTACTGACCATTTCGGGGGCGATGCTGCTGGTGGTTGGCAGGAAAATTAGAATTTGGAATCATTGATTTGCAATAAAATTCTCAGCATTTTCACCTTCATGTAAAAAACAAGGGAGTACAAATTCTTATAATCACTCTTTCAATCTTTTGAGCTGTTTCTTTTCAGGTAAATAATTCTTATTGCTTACTACCTTTTTTCCGGATTTCAATTCCAGGTTTTTGCGGGCATCACCGGCAATTTTTCCACCAGCTTTTGCCGCCTTTTTGTTTTCAACAAACCCTTCCGGATTAGTGTTCACCACAATTTCCTTGGTTGAAGCCTCACCTAACATCGAAAATATTAATTCCAGATCGGTCATGTGATCGCGCAGATTTTGTGATTTGAGGCCTTTTAAATCTTTGTGTTGTGAGGGAGTCAGTCCAAAAGTTGCCTTTGAAATTTCGGCAGTAAGGATGGCATATTCAATTCTTTCCTTTATACCGCGTGCCTTCCACTCATCGGTAAGCTCTTCGCGGATAGCTATGCTTCGCATCCGCTTTTCAATCCAGTCATCAGGATAACCTTTTGCCTTGTATATTTCACGGGTTCGCTGGGTGGCAAGTTCCGGATTTTCGATTTCGTCAAGCCTGTCCGCACCTACCTGTGCTAACCATAGTTTAAAGGGTTCTGCTTTTGGAGAGGGGATTGACTGAATTATGCGCAATATACTTTTACTATTAGCTGCCAACGTTTTACGCAGCCTTCCATTGGTCAACATTTCTACCTGGGGACAATTTGTCCCCAGGTAGGATCCTAACTCAGAATCTCGTTTTCTCATTTTCTTTAAATAATCGGTTGGATTTGTGGAATCTGATAATACTCCAACTACATCAACAACCGAAAAATACCATTGCTGTTCAACTTCATTCCAGGCTGAACGAATTTGCTTGCTTTCAAATAATTTGATGTTGCTCATAATACTTTACCATTAATAATTCAATAATACTTTGATTAATGATGCTTTTGCTTTTAACAATTTATCAAAATTACAACGGTTTTTATTCGTCTGGATTCTCTAACAACTTTTGTCTCAAAAAAAAAGCCGCCTCCCGAAAGAAGCAGCTTTCTAAAATCATTTTCAATTCACAATTATTTGGTCAATAAAACCTTGAATTCTTTTGGCTCCTGGCCAATGATTCTTACCATGTAATAACCGGCCGGATTTGCACCCAGGTCGATTCCATAAACATTATCAGGTTTTGAAGGTAACTCGATGTTTTTCACGAGTTTTCCCATGATGTCGTACACCGAAATTTGAGAAACATTCTCAAAACCGCCATCGGCCTCAACATAAATGATGCCTGATGATGGGTTTGGATACACTGAGTATTCAACCACTTCAGGGGTTTTGATACCATCTTCATCTTCCATCTCTTTGGTCGTTGAATATTTATACCTGAGTGTGGAGTTTGTCGAATTGGTTCCGCAACCATAAACGGTGGTAACAAGTTTTACTTGTCCGGTAAACGTTGCGGTCCAGATAATTTTGGCATCATCACCACAATAATCGTTTGAATATGCGAGGAATGCATCGTTTGCTTTGTTACGAAGTGTAAGTTCCGAATTGTAAGAGGCAGTGGCGCCATCTGTGGAACAATACGAGAAATAATAGGTTCTGCCTGATGTAACATTAAATGCGGTGTATTCGCCTGCCCAGATACTTGTCTGAGATTTCCATGTTGTCTTGGGAGAAATGGTGGTGCTGGGGTATTGTGTAGTACTGTTGCAACCCTGTGGAGCGGTAACAGTAATTGCAACATAAGCTGAATTGTTGGTTTCGCTCGCTTCAGCAAGTTGTGCATCGGCATCGGCAACAAAAATGATGTACCAGGTTCCGGCAGCGGTTGCTGAAGGTATCGTAACAAGTTCGCTTACTGAGGCAGTTCCGTTAACAGCAAGTGCTCCAACAGCATCGGTAGCCAGATAGGTATCGCCCGTGCCGTAAACATTATCTGATGAAAGGTAATATTTCAGGTTGGATGTGCCAGCAGGACCGGGTCCGAGATTTTTTACCACACATGATGCAGTCGTTGTTCCTCCGTTGCTAACGGTGGTTGGATTCGCAGCTGGGGTTTGAACTGTCAAATCGGGCAATCCCAACGACGAGGTAACGGTGATTTGATAGCTTCCCACATTGTTGTTTTCGTTCACTTCGGTAACCTGTGCATCTGCATCAGCAAAGAAAAGGATGTAATAGGTTCCCGGGGCGGTACTTGCCGGAATGGTTACTACTTCGCTGGCAGCAACGCTTCCGCTGGCTGCGAGTGTACTAATGGCATCGGTGGCAAGCAGCACATCACCGGCACTCCAGGTGTTGTCGGTCGAGAGGTAATATTTCAGGTTGGAGGCTCCAGCGCTGGCAGCACCCTGATTCAGCACCGTGCAGGAAGCTGTGGTGGTTTGTCCGTCCTGAACCGAGGCAGGGCTTACAGCCTGGCTTTGCGTTACAAGGTCGGGTTGGGGAGCGGCTGCACCCACCTGGAAAGAAAATACTTTGGTTTTCCGGGCTTGTGAGGCGCCGATGTATTCGGTGGTAAACCAGAATGTTTTGTCATCCGAAGGATCGACATCAATGCTGGCGTAATCACCCCAACGGTTGTACGAAGTTTGCGCATAAGTACCAGTTACAACAGTTTGTTCTGCCAGATCAAGCTGACCTGTTCCTGATGCATAGGCAGTAGCAGATTGACCTGTGTAACGGATACCAGGATAAATGGTGGAACTTGAAATTGAATATCCAAGTCCGAGTTCGTTTTGTCCGTTCAAACGGATACTTCCCATCCAGCGCGAGTGGGCATCGGGGGCATAAGTACCCGACTGCCGTACCGACCAGGTACCAGTGGTTTTCCGGAGTTCGTACCAACGTACGCCGGCATGATCAGTATTATCAACATCCACGGTATGGCAGCACACAAGGGTTTGGTATGTTCCAAAGTTGCGGTATTGCGGTGCATTCATCACCACTTGTGGAATTGCATCGAGTTCGCGGGTGGTGCCGGCTTGTTTAATGTTATCCCAGTTCGCACCAAAATTGCTGTCGAATGCGGGTACGCTAAGTTGCTGAACTCGTGTGAAGGTAGAGGAAGCAGGGCTGGTCCAGTTTACAGCCAGTTCGTAAATCCATAGCTGGTCGCTGCCACCGGCAATAGCATCATCATTAATGGTAACAAAAAGTCCTGGGCTTCCGGCAGGTGCAAAAGCGCCATCGTTGTCAACCGGAGGAACACACATAAAACCATCGATGGTTGTGGGTCTCCAGGCATTGTCAAATCCAACCATCTGGGCAGTTAATCCATTCAGCATTTTGGATCTTTCCATCACATAAATGTCTTTTTTACCGGCTGAACTGTTGTTGGTACCCATGTAGTAGCCATCCTGCCAGATGCCAATTTTTTCGTAGTCGGGCATGTCGTCCACATCAAAAGAATAGCGGTGCCACGCACCTGTGGGGTCGTTGGTCTGCGAAACAGCAACCAGCATATAGTCGTTTGAGCCGCAAATCGAAAACTCAACGATAAGGTATCTGTCGGCCTGCTCATCATAGAGCGCGATGGGGTCGCCATCGTTGCAGGTAGCACCTGTGACGTTGCCAAAAAGCAGATTCAGGTTTGTGGGACCGGCTAACAATGTTCCGGTTTTTGAATAAATGGCATACACGGTGTTGATGGTTTGCATGTAATGGTTGGGACCAGAGGTTCCATTGCAGTCAGGCGGATAATACGGGGATGACTGACCATCAAAAACAGCAATAGGGGCTTTAAGTGCTGGTGTATTGCCCATTTTATTCTGCCAAACGGGGTCATTTCCTTTTGGCAGGGCGGTGGCAGCAAAGGGATACTCACGAAGGCGAAGATCCTCATTGCGTGGTTTTAGCGCATCCAACTCCATTTTTTCAAATTCATCTGCAGTCAATGCAGGAAGGTCACGAAGCGGTTGCGACAATCCGTGGTAAACACCCACTCCAACATAGGAAGGGCTAACAGGTTGATCCTGTGCAAAAAGCATCACCGAACCCATCAGCAATGCTAAAAAAAACGGTAAGGTTCTCCTCATAATCTGATTTTTTAAAAAATAAATAAGTTAATTCTGATCTTTACAATAACCTATGCAAAAATAAAAGGATTTCGATATGAAACAATTTTTTCAATCGAAAGTTAAAAATTCCAATCAAATTATAAAGATTTGAGGCTGGCCGGAATCATTTTTCCAAAATTAAAAAATTTAATCGCGTGTAAATGTGTTGTTTCAGCCCCGGGATGCTGTTTTACAAGTTTTTCTTTTAAACAATTTGAGGAATCAGACCAATTGGTTGATTTCACCTTCTCTTCGTGCGTCAAGATCCTTTTTCATGATATCTGTGGTTTTGGCGTCGATATTATAAAACAGCATGAACAAGGCACACGACATGTATAAAATTCCGGGGATGACTGAAACCAACAATTTAATACCGGTAATGGCGGTGGCGGTTTGTTCGACATTAGGAACAAATTGCGAAGCAGCCAGAATCCAGCCGGCAACTGCGGCTCCAATTCCCCAGCCCGCCTTTTGGCCAAATACGGCAGCTGAAAAATACAACCCCGTGGAACGGCGACCGGTTTTCCATTCGCCATAATCAGCCGAATCGGCAATCATTGTCCACAACAACGGAACAGCCGGCGCATAAGCCATTTTGGCAATGATGTTAAATACATAAACAGTAGTCAAGTTGTTTACACCTGGCAAATAAATGAGCATAAAGAACAGCCCTGAAATCAGCGAACTACCAATAAAAACGTTTTTATTTCCAAATCGCTTGGCCAACGGCTTCGACAAAGGCAGGGCAACGATCAGCGCAACAGTGCCGATTACATTAAAAAGCTGAACATTGCTTTCCCGACCCAGGTAATATTTAAAATAGTAGGCAATGGCTGCATTTTGCATGGCAAACATCACGAATGAAACAATGCCAACAATGGCCAGTATCAGCCAGGCTTTGTTTTTAAATAAGTTTTTGAAATCCTCGCTAATCGAATTTTGTTGATCTACAGGTGGATGAACCCGCTCTTTGGTGGTTATAAAGGTGATAAAAAAGAACACAAGGCTTAATCCGGCAAATAAAATCAGGGTGTATTGAAATCCCTGCGCTTTGTCCCCACCACCAAAAAATTCAGCTAAGGTGAGTGCCAGACCGGTTACAACAAATTGTCCGGCGAAACCTGCAATAAAGCGGTAGGTGTTTAATCCGGCTCGCTCGTAGGTGTCGTCAGTCATTACTGCTCCCAGGGCTGAATAGGGTAAATTGATGAAGGCATAAGCGGTCATCAGAAGCACATAAGTGGCTCCGGCATAAATCATTTTCCCCGTTTCGCCAAAATCAGGAGTTGTAAATGTTAAAATAGCCAGGACTGCATAAGGTACTGCACCGAACAAAATGTACGGACGGAATTTACCCCATCGGGTTTTGGTTCTGTCGGAAATTACACCAATTACCGGATCGATGGCCATATCCCAAAAGCGGGCAATGAGCATGATGGTTCCGGCAGCAGCAGCTGAAATACCGTACACATCGGTATAGAAAAACAAAAGCCAGAAACCCACCATATCCCACACAAAGTGAGAAGCTGTATCGCCCAAACCGTATCCGATTTTTTCCTTGATCTTCAATTTTGTTTCGATGTAGTTCATTTTAACCTGGTTTAAAATTCTCTGATAACTCTAAAACTTTAATTTCGAAGCGCCTGACTTGCAAACCTATTCTATTCCTGCGGTGTATCAGTGTAAGCTTTTTTTACCACATCAAACACCAATTTCTTCTTTCTGTCGATGGTCACTATTCCCCAAAAATCTTCGTTAGCTGCGCCATCATACGGCACATTGCTGCTATTTGGCGCCCATCCGCCAGGGTCCTGGCTGTGATTGTCGCCTGCCTTCCACCACTCGTCCACAAAAGCAAAGAGCGTTACCCCCAGGCAAATATCGGTATGCCTGAAAATCTGCCGGAGGATGTTTCTGTTGGCATTGGCCTGCACCATTTGGTTTTCGCCATGCTGATATCCCTCGAATGAAATGGTCATATAGCTATCGCCACCCGCCTCAGATAAATACATGGGTTTGGAACTGATGGCACTCCATTCAGCAAAAAGTGATTCGGGATTATCCCAGCGGTAAACATTCATTCCCCAAACGTCAACGTTGGGACAGGACGACAGCGCCAATGAATCGGGCAACTCGCCATGTGCCGTTGAAACCGGATGGGCGCGATCGAGTTGATGAATGGCTTCTGCTGCATTGTTTAATGCCCTGTACCAGATATCAATATCCCCATCAAACCATTCGGGATGGTAGTTGTACTCGTTGCCCAATTCCCAAAAAAGTATTGCCTCGTGGTTCATGTAAGTTTTCACGTAATCCAAATAAGTTCCTGAGAGTATATCAAAATTTCCACCCTGGTTGTAACCAAAACCGGTTATCACCCTGATCCCCGCTTTGGCTATCTGGTCGAGAACCGACAATTCAGTAATAGGGCTATATACCCGAACGGTGTTAATTCCGGCCTCTTTCATCAACAAAAGATCTTCTGTAAGATTGTCGAAACTTCTTTTATTGCTGCCAGGTGGAACAGGATTGTAGCAAATTCCTTTTATGGTGTAGGGTTTACCGTTTGCGAAAACCTGCCGGCCTGATATTTTCACAATATCAGCGGCGGCATTATTAATGGTTGCAACTGTTAAAAAGAATAATAAAATGAATGATACCTGTTTCATGATTTGACAATTAATTGAATATTAATCCCATTTGTGAAACCAACCCTCATAACCTTACAGCCTGGTAGCCTATTCTCTGTGTTTCACTTTTCCACGCCTTGCGATCAATGCCTGCCTGATTTCGTATGATTTGGCCTCAGAAATATCATATTTCCAAACAATAACAATGGCCATTATTGCAGTGGCAACAGGAATCAGGATATCAGCAATCCTGAGATTGGTTATGGCTTCGGCACTTTGCACATCGATAGCTTCATTAAATCCGACCATGGATAAAACAATACCGCTTGTCAGAATGGCGAGCGCATTCCCCAATTTTACCATCCACCAATACACTGCGCCAAACATACCTTCACGGCGTTCGCCACAATTAAGCTCGTCCAAATCGCAAACGTCGGCTGTCATCGACATCATTAGTGTAAACAAACCGCCTATTCCGAATGAAAGAAATGGAATGGGTAAAAACATAAGCCATGGGTTGGCAGGATTAAATCCCCACCATTTTAGCGCATAGCCTATAATTGAAATCAATGTTGCTACGATAAAGGCATTCTTTTTTCCAATTTTTTCAGAAAGTTTGGTAACGATAGGAATTACTAAAAATGCAGTAGCGACGGCACTCATAGTTCCAAACCATGCAGGCCAGGTGCCGGCGGCAGCTTTGTCGCCCTGAAAAAGATAATAAACAATAATAAAGAACGCGAACTGCGCAATGGTTTGAAACCCGTTAAAAATAAAAAATGTTGCACCACAGAGTTTGACAAAAGGTTTGTTTTTCAAGGTTAATGTTATCCCTTTTAAAAATTCCTTGGTATTGGCGGCTAATTCTTTAAATGACAAATTCGCCATTTTCTCCTTGTTTGGAACTATCATTTCTTTGTTGAAAAGGGCCGGCATGATGCCCAGAACCATACACAGAGCCCCAACCCAAATTGCCAGTATTCGTGCGCCTTCGGGTGCGGAGTCGAAAATGGAAGGATCGTAAATAATCACCCAAAACCAGGGGGCTATCATCCAGGCAATCTGCCCCATCCATTGCGAAACGGCCATGAGCCGGGTGCGCTCGTTGTAATCGGGAGTCATTTCATACCCTAAACCAATGAGCGGAGTAGCGAATATGGTGTATCCTATGTAAAAAATGATGGAAACAAAAAGAAAATAGAAGAAATTATACAACTGCGAACTTTCGGGGCTTAGCTGCCACATGGCCATAAACGAAATGCCGGTGATTACGCTTCCTGCCAGAATGTAGGGTTTCCGGCGCCCCCATTTCGACTTTGTATTATCCGAAATAAACCCCATTATTGGATCGGTGAGGGCATCGATTAATCTTGGCAATGCGCCCAGGATACCCGCAAGTACAGGATTCATTTTTAACGACATAATGAGCACAACCATAAACACACCCAACGCAGCTGGGAATAACTGGTTGGCCAAATGTCCTGATCCGAATGCCATCTTTTGTCCAAACGGAATTTTGTCTTCCGGGGCTGTTTTGTAATGTTCCATTTGCAATTATTTTTGTGTGAAACGTTCAAGGTTTATACAGTGTTGAGCAGCTTTTTTTGGGGTTCTTTCAACAGTGAATAAACCCCAGTGTTTTTCGGCGCCCATCATATTGTTTGGATCGCCTTTCCAGTCTTCGTCAAAGGCTTCAAACCAAAAGGTTGTGATGTTCATTTCTTTCGAAAATGACATGAATTCGTTGAAATACTGCAATTGTTTTTCTTCGCTTGCCCGCCCGCCAAATTCTGATGAAATACTCGCCCATCCCGCTTCAGTAACGACAATTGTGGCTTGCGGCATTGCATTTCTTACCTCCAGCAGGTTTTCGATGGAGTACGACAAGCCCTCCTGAATATCCTTGCCTTCCCAAACCGGATAGATATGTACCGACACAAAATCCACAACTTTGGCAAGTTCAGCGCCTTGTTCTGCCCACCATTTATAATTGTCGGCAACCGTTACTGGCTGTTTTATCGATTTTTTAACATGCCTGACGTACGAAATCACGGTATCTACAGCTACTTTGTGGTCGTTCCATTCCACCAGCGCTTCGTTGCCAACATTCACAGCCACAACAATATTTTTGAAATCATTGGCCAGGGTTATGGCTTTCTCTATTTCAGCAAGGTTCAATATTTTGTTTTGCTGAAGTATGGTTTCGGGAATGGGTTCGGTGAGCCAGGCACAGGTTTCGTGATTGCTAAGTTCGGCACGCAGCCAGATTCCCAACATCACCTTAAGGTTAATTTTATGATCACGGATGACTTTCAAAACCATTTCGGAGTTTTCGCCACTGTCGTAAACCCTGATGAGTTGAAAGCCACATTGGTCAGACAAAATTTTAAGATCTTCCAATATCTCTTCAGGGGATGGATTCACAGCACCGTCACCCCTGTCGGGATGCTGTCCACTCCTGAATCCTGAATAACAAACTGCTTTGGACATTCCTGCCAGAAGGGCACTTTCAGGTTGCTTCAGCAACTCGTTGGGCTGAGAGCTTTTTTCGGCAGAATTTTGATTGGCACGCTTGTTTTCAGGCTGGTTGCAGGCAAAAAGTGTTGACAGGATCAGGATGAAAATCAGCCGGGTTAGTGTGTATAAACGATGTTTTCCGGTTAATGCCAGGTTTTTTTTCATGCGGTTAGTCATGATGCAAGTTTTTTAAAGAAACCTCAACCTTATTTACCTTGCCGGTTCTGCCAAAAATCAAATTACTGATCTCCTGTTTCAGCAAATTCCCGGGGTAAACTTCTGTTACTCCCTGCCCGAAGAAAACTGTTACTTTTTCTTCACCAGAAAAGGT
Source organism: uncultured Bacteroidota bacterium (assembly GCA_937950125.1). GTDB lineage: Bacteria > Bacteroidota > Bacteroidia > Bacteroidales > 4484-276 > CALFEP01. The sequence continues at coordinate 95,183 of CALFEP010000083.1, read as the reverse complement.
ATAGACAACCGGCACCTGGCAGAAAGTGAAGCCAATTTGATTCTTTTCGAGTGCAATTGTTTGTGGCATGCCGCTGATGGAAAAATATTCGAAAACCTGTGGTTGATCCAATATCTCTTCCCTGTTCAGCAATGCCGGCTCGAACAGGATCTGTCCCTGTTTTATCCGTACGCCCAATTCGCCAATCCTCGAAATAACATCCTCTTTCACCTGGCCGGTTAAACCCGGTTGTTTGACGCCGGCATTTGCCGGTGTATGCGAATAAGCATCGGTGGGGAAAGCGCCATACAACTGCGGAGGTTTATACAACCCAATGCCTGCTTTGATTTCGTAATAATGATCGGCCAACCGGCCAATAATCTGTCTGTCATAACCTTCATCAAGCGCTTTGAAAAAGCATTCCTGTGTTGCCAGCAGCAATTTGGAAACCATGTGCCAGTAAATTGACCCTAAGCCCTCATAGCCATAAAAAGTTCCTGATCTGCCGGTGAAGGACTGATGATCGAAAATGGATTCATAAATCCCCAGAATTTTCCCCTTTTCCTGATTTACAAGATGCCCATATGTTGCCTGATTTAACTTGTTTAACGACATTTCGAGCACCTGTGCATTTCTGAATTCACTGTTAAAGTGGTATTTTCCTTCGTTGTCCTGCCTGATAATCGATATTTCTTTATCTTCAAGCAACTTATTCAATAAAGGCGACTCAGTGACAAAATTTTCGGGTATTTGGTTCTTTTCTGTAAACCTTGGCAATTGGCGGTCAGGATAGAGCATGTAGCTGTATTGGTCGGGCCGGTATATTTTACTCCTCTTCAAAGCATCAAGCACTTCAAGGCTTTCGGCACCTGACAAGCGTCCGGAACTCAAAACGGCCACCTGCCCTTCCAGCATCTCGTACAAATTGCGGATGGAAATTTTTGTCTCATCCCATGAAATCAGGTTGTAAGCATGATACAAACCATCATCACGTTTGTTCACTTCGATGGATTGATCGGCGTAGCTGAGGCAAAGCCGTGTAAAAGCAACCAGGTCATTTACTGCAATCTGGCTTTTAGTGCCGGAAAACAAATGCTCATAAATCTCATTTCGGTAATCTGAGTGTGCCTGTCCTAAAAAGTCGGCGAATCTGCGGCGATCGGTATCCGAGAATCCTTTTTCGATGTTTGAAATGTTTTCAACAAAGAAGCCGGACATCTTTTTAAAAAGGGTGGCAATTTCTATCGATACACTTACCTCCGACAAGGTTAGGCTGCTGAATTTTTCATTCCAGAATTTTAAAAACCTTCGCAGATAGGCAAGCGTTACCATGGAGGTTCCGTTACCCACAAGCGCATTGTTGGCATCGTTCCATTCGGGTCGTTGGGTATTTAGCCAAATGCCGGCTTCAGGAATAAAATTGCTCAACTTCGACAACAAAGTGACAAGGATTTTTTCGGTGAGGTTTACTTTATAAATCTGATTTTCCGCCCTATTTTTGAGGAGTTTTGCATCTGCACCTGTGACAGCGGCCTCAGCTTTGATTTTAGCATTCAATTCAAAGTCGAAAACGACGGTATCTTTGGGGTTTTTTACAATTTCGGCGTACGATTTTATCCTGTAAGGTACGTTGGCATAGGCAAAAATTTCGCTGGTAAGGAGTTTATCCAATTTTCCCGGGTGGAACTGTTCGGAGAGTTCGAGCAGTTTCTGGAGATAGATAATCTGATGGTCGCCCCAATATCCGGTGTATGCCCAGGGATCGTGCGGGTCGGGGCTTTCCCAGTCGATACCATCGCGCATGATGCGGTAAGGGTTGTAGCCGTCAATGGTTGAAGCGTTTACAAATTTACTGATCATGCCTTCAGCATATTCGGGAAATGCAAAACCCAGGGCTTCCCAATTCTGAAAAATATCGCGCCAGTTTCCTTCAAAATTGAATTTTAAAGAGCCATCTTCATTTTTGGTTTCAATCGAAAACTGGTTCCAGGGTCTGCTCGGATCGCCATGCCTTCGGCTAAAGGTCAGTGGCAGGTACTCGCCGGTGATCCTCAACAAATCAGCATCTCCGGTTGACTCCGCCCTACTTATCAATTCGGGATAGGGTATATTTTCGGGCAGATTTTTAACCCATGTTCCATAGTCCAGCGAAACCTGTTTGTTTATTTTCGATAAATAAAGCTTGAAATCATCCCTGTTTACATTATAATTGTCAGCAAAAACGCCTCCGCGCATGATATTGAAAAGCGTGTTGGTGTAATGACGGGCATAACATAACTTGGTGTTGGTTATCTGAAATCCATCGGCAAACGAAACCATTTTTTTCAGGTTCATGGTTCCCTGGTGAATATCGATATTGATCGAATCCGCAGGATTTTCAGTATCGAGGATAAAGCGATTCAGATTTGAAACATCACTGCTGTCTTGATTTACCTCCGCAACCATCAGCCAATCTTTTCTGCTGCCTGCCGCCAGGTTGAGGTTGGCATTAACATAATAGGCTCCCCTGGCCGCCCTGATGTCAAGTTCTGACCGGACGGGCAAGCCGCTTCTGAAAGCATCCACCTGTTTGTCGGAAATTAATATCCTGCAATTGTTGCCAAATCCGGCTGACCACACGGTGGTCGTCCTGAGCGCCTCACTGGGTTCGGCCTTGTCAACCGGGATGGAGCTGAGCATGAACAAACCCAACGGGTTCCCTTCAATCCGCTCGTTTTTTTTGTAGGCATCAAGCAAATTACTGAATTCACTCTGAAAGCCAGCGCCAATCCCGGGGGGGAGAATATTCCGGATGCCATCAATAAAACTTATTGGTAAGGATGTGGTCCCAATATTTGTTATGGATGATTTCTTAACAAATCCAAATTTCCCGCTGTTGTACCATCCATACCTGAAACTGAGGCCAAGTTCTGAATTTACCTCTTCAAAAATGATTTTGTTGCCATAAACACTTTTGTAAAGGTTTCGGGTAACAACGTACAAATTTTGGGATTCGTCGGTGAAAGGCGACCAAAGGAAAGTTTTGCCGTCTTTTTCAACCAGGAAATGGCTGCTGCTGCCAGTCAGGTTTTTATAATCGTGTATTTTGTCTTCGGTGTAGTATGGAAAAAGAGCATTGTCGCGGTTTTTTCTGCCCGCCGTGAGCGACCCGTTGCTTGATATGAACATCCAATGGTCGGAATCGCTGACGATACTTATAAAAAATACGGGCATTTCGTGGTAATTCCTGATCTGATAGAACATCTCGCCATCAATTTCAAGAAAATGACCCGAAACCTGTGACTGAGAAAGATTTAATTCATTTTTTCCAAGAAATATTTTTTTGACGTCCATTGTATTTTATGCCATTTAAGATTTCTACTTCAGCAAAACCTATGATAAAACAGATGTAAGAGGGCATCGAAAACTAACCACATTCTTTTTTGAGAATTCACAGCGTTTGGATAGCAGGGACAATGAAATTGGAAAAAATGAAGCTGCTGGCGTAATCAACCTTTTACATTGTGGTAAAACAACTATTCATTATTCAGGTCATAGCAGCTTCATCATGGTTTATTCTTTTTGATAAATCCTCACATAATCCACCTCCATGGTCTGCGGGAAAGCATTTTCATCAATTCCGTTCATGCCTCCCCAGGCGCCGCCAATGGCAAGGTTTAATATGAGATAAAAAGGTTTTTCGTACGGCCATTTTGACTCACCCAACCCTTCGTTTTTATATTCAAAATAAAGGCTGTCGTCAACATAGGCCTGTAACAGATCGGGCGCCCATTCGAGTATGTAGGAGTGGAATTTTTCGGTTGCATCGGGTACCGAAATAACGCCTGTTTTTTGAGTTCCTTTCTGCCACTGATAGTCTTTGGAGTGGGCTGAAGCATGGATGACCCCTCGTTCATGCCCCACATGTTCCATGATATCGATTTCGCCAATATCAGGCCAGTTGCCAACTGGGAACGACCACCCGCCAGGCATCATCCAAATGGCTGACCAGGTGCCACGTCCTTCGGGCAATTTTGCCGATACCTCTATTTTGCCATGCTTCCACTCAGCTTTCGATATCAGGCGGGCTGAGGTATATTTTTTTCCTGCAAAGTCTTCTCTGATTGCATGAATGTGCAGACGGCCATCTTTAACAAGGCTGTTTTCCAATTTAGCCACCGTATAAAACTGCTCTTCATGATTTCCCCATCCTGCGCTATTGCCGGCAGTATCGTAATCCCATTTTTGGGGATCGGGAAGCCCGGTATAATCAAACTCGTCCTGCCATACCAGTTTGTAAGGGTCTTTTAGGTTCGATTTTTTGTCAACCTGTGTATTGCATCCTGAAAAAAGTAAAACGAACGAAACCATCAGCACAGGAATCCAAAGTATTTTATTTTTCATTTTAAAATATTTTAAAGTTGTAAAAAGCAGTTCAGAATAAAGACGAAGTCAGGGTACACACAGCATGTGTTACTTTAAAAAATCAAGGTTGCAGAACTGAAACAATTGATTCGTGCAAAGGAAAGAAACAAAAGGTTGTTCCGGTAATTTAGCATAAGCTGATAAAATCCGGAACAACCTTTTGGATGATTCAATGATTAGTAACCGGCATTTTGAACGAATTTGCCACCCGACAGATCGATTTCTATCTGAGGAATTGGCAGGAATCCACGGGTTTCCGGTTTGAAAACCACGTCGAAAATCTGCTGGTCGCCAATATAGTTTGGTCCCCGTATGCCTGAATAGGTAAGCTGCTGGCTGGCATAATCCATTCCTTTGCGGATTACATCGAAATAGCGGATACCTTCGAGAGCAAGTTCGAGGTGACGTTCGTTATAAATGTTTTCGGGAGTGGCAAGAATGCTTCCAAGCCCAACCCGAGCACGAACCTTGTCAAGATAAGCCTGTGCATTGGGGCTTCCCAGTTCAGCGGCCATGAGTAACACATCCGAGTAACGGATAACACGGTGGTTGCAGGTACGGTTGAGTTCAAACTGACCTGAAGCGCCCCAGTGTTCGGCATCGGAACTGTATTTTTTTGAATAATAGCCTGTATGCTGATAACCTTTGTCTAAGGTACCATCCAGTTCTTCCTGAAAAAGAACGGTATATTCGAGCCGCGGATCATTTTCCATTTCATCAACCAGTTTCTGGCTTACGGTTCCGAAACTCCAGCCACGGTTCCAGTTGGTGGAACCCGTTACGCGAGGACCTTGCATCTGGGCTGACAGGTTTCCTTCGCCACCGCGTGCATAGCCCCAATCCCACCAGGGGGGGGTGTCGCCATAGGAAATTTCAAAAACCGACTCTTTTCCAAATTCACCGGCAAGGTGAAAATTATCCGCGTAATTTTCAAACAGGTCGTGACTACTATTGGTGATCAAATCTTCGAGATAGGCAAGTGCAGCAGCCCTGTTTATTTGTGTGCTGCCGGCCATAAGTTCATTTCCGTAAACGCCATTGTAAAACAAATAAACTCTGGCAAGCAGGGCTTCGGCTGCCCATTTGGTTATCCGCCCGGCTTCATCGGAAGGAACCGCAGTGGGCAAAGCACTCATTGATTCAACAAGATCAAGTGCGATCTGATTATAGACATCTACCGGGTCAGCCTGATCCTGGGCATATTCAGAGGGTCCGCTGATGGTTTTTGTCAACAATACAATGTTTTCAAAATACCTTACCTGTTCAAAATAGAAATAAGCGCGCAGAAATTTGCATTCGGCAATCACCCTGGCTTTAAATTCGTCAGAGGCCTCAACACCGTCAATTTTTTCCAACAGTAGGTTTGCCCTGTATATTCCGATGTAGTTTTTAATCCAGATCGAGCGGGCTATGTTGCTGGTGGTTGGAATGTTGAAATTGTTAAACTCATCTTCATCCTGACCATCGTTTGCGTCAGCACCACCGGCGTACGAGTCATCCGAAAGTATATCGGAAACAACAATAAATGGCGCCCATGCCGTACCGGACGATTCCTGGTAACCAAGTACATCGTACACCGATACCAACGCCTGCATGGCCTGTTCTTCAGTTTTGTAAAATGAAGATGTTACTTCCTGATCCAATGGTTTTAAATCCAGAAAATCTTTGCTGCAACTGGTGAAAAACCCGATAAGAAGTAGAGCTATTGCGGTTTTCTTAATTATTTTATTCATATTTTCTGATTTAAATTGTTAAAAAGAAATTGTGGTACCAAGACGGAAAGTAACTGCCTGTGGATAGATACCTCTGTCGATTCCGATATCAAAGGAACTTAACGCACCTATTTCAGGATCGGCGCCTGTGTATTTTGTAATTGTCCAGAGGTTTTCGGCTGAGATGTAGAATCTCCAGGTTTCAGCCTTTATCCGTTTGAGTAAATTCTCAGGTAGAGCATATCCCAATTGGATATTTTTCAGTCGGAGGAACGATCCATCTTCGATGTAAAGGTCAGAAACGCGATAGTTGTTATTCTGGTCAATCCAGGTATAACGGGGTTCTGAGTTGGAAGTTCCCTCTCCGGTCCATCTGTCAAGAATTGCAGTGGTGCGGTTGGTATAACGCAGGTCCTGACGCTGGCTGCCATTGAAGATGTCGTTTCCGTAAGTACCGACCCACAGCATCGAAAAGTCAAAACGTTTGTATTCTGCAGAAGCATTAAACCCAAAAGTCCAGTCGGGAGTTGGATTTCCAATCATGGTGCGGTCATCAGCATTCAACACACCATCATTATTAACATCAACAAAGCGGACATCACCCGGCTTGGCATTTTCCTGGAGCACTTCGCCGGTTGCACCTATGTGTGCATATACTTCATTCATATTCTGGAAAATTCCGTCGGTTTTGTAGCCCCAGAAATAGGCTATTGGCATTCCTTCTTCGGCTCTGGTAACCGTTCCGGCAATAGCCCACGATGCGCCTGCCAGCACGCCCTCTTCGTTTCCGATTTCGGTCATTTTGTTTTTGTTGTAAGATGCGTTGGCTCCAACCGAATATTTAAGGTCACCCAATACATGACGCCAGTTCACCGACATTTCAATACCCCTGTTTTCAACACTGCCTACATTGGCAAATGGAGGATCGTTGCCGACATGGGCAGGAATAGGGATTCGTTCAAGCAATCCTTCTGTTTTCTTAATGTAATAGTCGAAAGTTGCAATCAAACGATTGTTGAAAGCACCCAGGTCGAGTGCAACGTCAATCTGTTTTGATTCTTCCCAACGGATGTCAGCATTTTCGATGTACGATGGCGAGGCGCCTGTTAATCTTCCTGAGCCAAAAATATAACCACGGCTCTTGTCGATTGTTGAAATATACTGGTAATTACCAATTTCCTGGTTACCGTTAACACCCCATGAAGCCCTTAGTTTAACCACTTCGAGTGGCCCAAGTTTTGGGAAGAATGCTTCGTCGCTGGCTACCCACGAAACGCCCAATGACGGGAAGACGCCAAACCGGTTGTTTTCGCCAAATCTGGAAGAACCGTCACGGCGCAGAATACCTGTGAATGCGTACTTGCTCTTATAGTCGTAGGTTACACGGCCAAACATCGAAAACAACGAGGAATGCGATGCTCCGCCATAGGCAGTCCAAACGGTATCGGTGGCCATATTCAGGTAAACATTGTCAGGATCAAGAATTGGCACCTTGGCATTAAAACCGTAAAGGTTTTCGTAATTCGATTTGCTTGCCGTTGTTCCACCAAGGAGTGAAAAATTATGGTCATCAATTTTTTTGGTATAGGAAAGTGTATTTTCCCACTGCCAGGTAAAATATCTGTCGATTGATTTGCTTACCGATGTTTTGTCAACATTGAGTTGTGCACCATTCAGGAAGAATAGCGGGCGATAACTGTCGTTGAGAACATAAGCCAGGTCGATACCCAGGTTTGTATTGAATTTCAATCCTTCGATGGGTTGGATTTCGCCAAAAATATTACCAACAACTTTGTCAACCCGGGTTTCTCCGGTTTGTGTTTCGAGCAATGCCAAAGGATTTACTACCTCGGCGCCCACATAATTGGAAATACCATAATATTGCCCATTGCCATTTCTTACAACCGGCTCGTCTGAATAGGGATACTGAGCCAAAATTTCAGGATCGGTTTCGAAAAGCGGTGTTAATGGATCGAGGTTGAGCGCACTGCTGTATGCTCCGTTGAATGAGGTATTGCTGCTAATTCCTTTTCTTTTGATATATGAATAGGCAAGGTTATTTCCAAAACGGAACCATTGGTTGACTTTACTTGTGGTATTCAATCGTGCTGTAATACGATCGAACTGCGATTTGTCACCGCCGATAATACCCAGTTGTGAAAAATAGGATAGTGAAGAAGCATAGGTAGTCTTTTCGTTTCCACCTGTAATCGAAATTTCATGATTCTGAATGGGAACATTCTTCTCGAACAACTCATTTTGCCAGTTGGTGTTGTAAACCGGAATTTCGTTAAGATCGAAAGGCTCTGATAATCCGGCGTTGCGTGCTCCTTCGTTCATCATCATGCGATATTGCTCAGCATCGAGCATGTCAATGGTTTTCGAAACGTTTTGAATTCCATAGTATCCTGAATAACTAACGTTCATTTTACCAGCTTTTCCGCTTTTGGTAGTAATCAGTACAACGCCATTGGCAGCCCTGGCGCCATAAATGGCTGCCGAAGCAGCGTCCTTCAATACATCAATGGATTCGATGTCGCCGGGGTTCAGGTAATCGATACCCCCCACAGCCATTCCGTCAACAATGTATAGCGGGTCAGCATTTCCGGTTGTGCCGGCGCCTCTGATGCGGATGGTAGGAGCTTCACCGGGTTGCCCCGATAGGTTGGTCACCTGCACACCAGCGGTTCTTCCCTGCATGGCCTGTTCAACGCGCAGTACAGGCGTTTCGGTAATTTCTTCTGAATTTACACTGGCAATAGCGCCTGTAACTACCTTTTTCTTTTGCGTACCATAACCAATCACCACGATTTCGCTAAGATTGGTTATTTCAACTTTCATGGTGATATTGATAACCGCCTGACCATTGACAGGTACCTGCTGCGGCTCATAGCCAATGAATGAAAATTCGAGTGTCGATGACGGGCTGGCAACCGTTATAGAATATTTGCCGTCAATATCGGTAGTGGTACCATTTAAGGTGCCTGACTCAAGTACCGTTGCTCCGGGAATACTCTGACCTGTCTCCCCATCAAGGATTGTTCCGGTAACTTTGTGATTCTGTGCAAGCACAACACCTGCATTCAGAAGAGCAAACACCATAAAAAACAAAATGCGTAAATGTTTTCTCATCAAGTTAAGGTTGAAATTTAAAAATGAAAAATTATTCTGAATTCCTTCTCAAATTCGGACGGGAAATTAATTTTTTTGAAAAACACGGATATAATCAACTTTCATCTGCTGCGGAAATACGGTGAAAGAATTGGGTTCGCCTGGCCAGTTGCCGCCAACGGCAACATTCATAATGAAGAAATTGGGCTGATGAAATTCGGACATGTCAGCCGAAGTAATGTTTAATTCACAATATTGAATGTTATTGACAAACCATTGTATTTTGCTTTCGTCCCAAATAATCGAAAAAACGTGGTATTCGTCCGCAAATGTTCCACTTGATTTGGTATAACCCAAACCATACTGGGCGTGTCCGTTGACATCCCAGTGACATGTACCGTGTACGGTTTTCTCTCTGCCGCTGCCACCAACCATTTCCATAATATCAGTTTCACCGCAAGCAGGCCATCCAACTGTGCTTATGTTGTTTCCAAGCATCCACAATGCAGGCCATAAACCCTGACCTTTCGGAAGTAAAGCCCGTATATCAACACGACCATACTGAAACGAAAATTTGTTCTTGCTGATCATTCTTGCCGAAGTGTAACTCCTTCCGCTGTAGTTTTCCTTTCTTGCCTCAATGGTTAAAACGTCGTCGGCTACCCAGGCGTTTTCGCTCCGGTAATATTCCAGCTCATTATTTCCCCAACCACAATTGTTTGGACAACCATCGCCGGTTTCAAACGTCCAGTTTGCTGAATTAACGCTTGTCCCTTTAAATTCATCGTCCCATAGTCGTGTGTATCCTGCATATTCTTCAGGGCTGAAATAGCCCTGTTCGAGTGGAATTGGGTTAGATCCTCCATCGGGGTCAATGGTTACTGTTTTTTGTCCCTTGATGTACCTTCCTGAAGACCCATAAGCCCTGACCTCAACAATGTATTCTCCGGCCTGAACGAAGGTGTACTCAAAATATCCGGTTTGGTTGGTTTCGACGGGAACATCAGATGTTTCGAGGTACAACTGAAACTGAACAACATTTTCGGCAGTAGCCTGCAGGGAAACAAATCCCGTTTCATTATCTACTGTCAATACCTCTATGTTCAGATTGGCAGGATCGGATGTGTTTACTTCGTCATTGTTTTTTGAACAAAAGCTTAAAAGCAAAACCAGCGAAAGCGAAATAAGTGTTCTGAAAATGGTCTCTGTTTTTCTCATGTTTTTTCAAAAAAGAAGAAAAGACTATTACCCGGTTCTCGGGTAATAGTCCTTTGTGAATAATTAACGGTTGAAAAATTTAAAGTTACGGACATAGAAAGTTCCGTCAACAAAGTGATTCGATCCACCAATAACAAGTCCGACCAAATCAAGATCAGTTCTGGTTTTTGGTGTGCCGGTTCCTGCTGAAGGCATTTCAAGATCGAATGTGTAAGTTTTCCATTCGTCCAATGGAACAGTTTCTACAGGAACATCGTATTGTACCCAGCTATTCCAGAATTCCTGTGTCTGGCTTTGATCAGCAATCCAAACCTGAATATTTCTGGTTAACCCACCTTCGGAATACGTATTTGTACTTGGCAGATAAACCTCGATGGAGAAAGTATTGAAGTTATCGAACTGGATATCAAATTCCTGCTGGAATTTCAGATCAGCATATTGTTCGGTACCCCTTACATACATGCCTACTTTTGGACCTGTAGGATTAACCGGGTCGTCATTACCAGAGGTCATCGTCACTGCCGATGTGGTGGGAATGAGATACTGAACATCAGCAGGATCGTTAGAATTAAAGGTGTTGAAAAAATCCGTTGGTGCAAAGTCGGGCAAATCTTCACCGTATGGAATCAATTCTTCAACAACATCTGGCTCCAGTGATGGATCTGAATAACTTGCAAAACTGGCATCCCAGTATATACCATCATAAACATAACCAATGGTCAGCAGGTCATAACCGAGTTTTTGCTCAATGGTTGCAGTAAACGTTTTTGTTTCAACGGGTTCTGCTGAGGGAGCTGTTGTTCCCAACTGAGGCAGTCCCATCCAGGCGCCTAATCCGTTGAGGGTAATGGTACCTGCTATCGGGTCGTAAACGTAAGCATGGGTACCACTTAGGAAGGCACTTACATCGTTGCCATTTTTGTTGATCATATTGGCTGCGATGGCTTCAAAGCATGTCCAAACAACGGCTGTACCGTCGAAAATTTCACCTTCTCCGTAGAAAGCGCCTTTATCGTCAAATACAAAAGAGCCGTCTCTTTTAAAGGTAAATTCCTGATAATAGTAGCATGGTCTGTCGCCTGTGTTGGCTAACGACCACCATGTGCGGGGAGTTGTAGCATCGGGACCACAACCCAAGCAGGTTTCTTCCCTGAACAGCCGCCAGGTTTTTTCGGTGGTGCCTGCCAGCAATGCAAGTGCTGAATTCGGATCTGTCAGTTCAACTGTCTGCGTATAGGTTGCACTGGCATTAACATCATTTTTGGCAGTTAACACCACCGTGTAGCTCCCGGCTGTTGCGTAAACATGTACCGGGCTGGTTTCGGTTGAATTTTGACCATCACCAAAATTCCAACTGTAAGAAGTTGCATTTTGAGAAAAGTTAGTAAAGGTCACTTCCAAAAAGTTAGCCTGATTTACTGCAAATTGGAAGCTTGCAATTGGATTGGCTGGTGGAGGATCATCTTCATCCTTTTTGCAGCCATAAACTGTCACCATTGTGACCATCGCGGTTAACAGGAAAAACCTGAAAATCCATTGAAGATTTTTCTTTAACATAGTGAGTGAATTTTGTAAATTAAATTTTTTGAATAACAATTGGTGCAAAGTAAAATAGATAATTCTCAAAATCAAAATAATTTTCATCAACAAAAACTCATCACAGGCGCATTTTCACTACATCAAAATTACATCAAAAAGATTGCAAACAATTATCATATAATACTTTATGAAAATTTCGCGCAAAAATTTATTTTTTCATTCTTTACTTGGAATAGTCATTTCATCAGGAAAAATTCAACAGGACAAAAACCGCTGGAAATATTTACATCCTTATCAGAAGGTCATGATAAAATCGGTGAGGTTTGCGTTTCGGTCAAGGTTTAGTTTTTTTCGAAGCCTGTATCGGCTGATTTCAACACCGCGGGTCGAAATATTCATCAGGGTGGCAATTTCTTTACTCGAAACATTCAATTTCAAATAAGCACATAATTTCAGCTCACGGGGCGAAAGTCCGGGAAACTGTTCTTTAAGTCGTTTAAGAAATTCTTCGTGAACGTTTTCAAAATGTGTTTCAAATACTTGCCACTGTTTGTCAGTATCAAGATCGCGGTTAATTTTTTTGAGAAGGCTTTGCACATGCTGTTGAATACCATCATCCTTTGTTTCTTTTCCGATGTTCTGTACTTCGCCCTTAAACTTTATCAGTGCTTTGTTTTTCTGAATCATTTGCATGGTAGCATTGGCAAGTTCCTTGTCCTTCTGAACCATTTCGGCATGAAGACGCTCATTTTTAAGTTTTATCACCTCTTTCTCTGCTAACAGGGCTTCGTTTTGCAGTTGCTTTTCACGTTCAACAAACAAACGTTGCTGTCGTTCATTCTCTCTTTTCTTAGCCAACTCAAGGCGATGCTTTATGAAACGATACATGGAATAAACCATTAAGGCAAAAATCAGCAGGTAAACCAGATATGCCCAAAAACTGTAATACCACGGGGGCAAAATCTGCAATTTCATTTCAGTCACAGGCGTTTCCACACCAAGTATGTTGCGTGCCTTTACACAAAAAGTATAATCACCATGACGCAGGTTTGTAAACTCACGCGAATTTCGGGTGTCCCATGAAGTCCATTCATCATCATAACCTTTCAGGAGTGTCGAAAACTGCATCCTGTCGGGATATTCATAGTCGTTGGCCGAAAAATTAAACTGAAGGTCGTTAAACCTGAAGGGTATTTTTTTTAAATGCCATTTTGAATCGGGAAGATTTCCATAAAAAATAACCGAATCGGCTTTTGATATTTCTACCTGCCTGATAAAGGCTGTGAAACCATGACGATAATCCTTAGCGTTTTCGGGGATATAATGGACAAACCCTTCCTGTGTGCCAAAAAATACATGGTGATTATTCAGAGGATAAACAAACTGAAAGCCCTGGATGAATTCACCGTCCAATTTTCTGAAAGGGATGCTCAGATTAAAATAGCTGGCATCTTCCTGTCTTCTCAGCACTCCGGCGTTGTTTTCCTTAAAATACCAGATATTGCCTGCCTTATCTTCGCAAATCACCGAGGGGCTGAGGTTGCCCATCCAACGGTTAATTTCACTGGAATAAACGAATCGGTCGGTTTGTGCATCATATTCATAAATCCCGCCTGTGGTCGTAAAAATTGGCTTACCCTTAAATTCGAAAACATTAATTCCAAAATTGGTCGGGAAGCCCTGCAGTGAATTGTAATTATCAACTTTCACAGCACTGTCGAGCGATTCATTCAGTTTAATTCTGAACACACTTTTGTAGCCATGGCTTATCCACAATTCATTTTTTGAACCGTTAACCATGTAACGCGATGATTCGTAAAAACCTTTGATTTTATTGCGGAATTTCCATTTGCCTGAAGTTTTTTCAAAAACTAACAATCCATAATATGTTCCTTCAATAAGCAGGTTGCTGTGTCCCAATGGTTTCAGAAATGTCCAGCCACCTTGTTCATCTGATATTTTTTCGGCTGTGTTGCCTTCAATTCTGAAGGTCCCAAAATTATGACCACAAAGTAATTCACCATCCACATTTTCGAGCTTCCAAACCTGTCCCTGGGTTCCCGGAATCAGGTGGAATTGAGCATCAATGTTTCTTTGAAGATAATCCATTGATTGTACGAAAACACCCTGATTCGTCCCCAGATACAGTTGATTGTCATAAGCCAAAGCGGCATATCCGGAACTCAGGTTGTTGGTGTGGGTCAGATAGGACAATGGGGAGTTAATCAACACGTAATCAATGCCATTGTCGAGCCCAAGCCATAAGTTTTTGTTGGAGTCGAGCCCGAGGCTTAATACAGTATTATTCTGCAATCCATGATCGCGGCTAAGATGCATGATTATGCGCCCGCTGCTGTCGCCGATGAGCAATCCATTTTGTACAGTACCAAAGGCATAGGTCGAATTATCAATGGGGATTGCGCAATAAACCTGGTTTTCGACCAGAAATTTTTCTGTTGGGTTAATCCATTCCCGTAGGCCTGCTCCATTGTATTCAAAAATTCCATGATCGGCGGTGGCGATGAGCATCTCATCTCCTTTAGGCAACATAGCCCAAATAAGTTTTCCTTTAAGGGGTTCGGTTCCGGCAATTTTAACAAGCCTGTCGCCGGCTAATCTGAAAAGACCTTCCTTCTCGTCGTTGATGTAAAAATCGCCATTGACTACAAAGGAAAAATGGAACTTTACCGGAGGACGGATTACGCTGATTTTTTCATCCGAAAAAATCATTATCTGTTCATAAGCCTGAAAGACAACACCTTGCGGTAAAAAGTATATTTTCCAGATATCTCCAAAATCACGGTACCTATCAGGCAGCAGATGATTCAACTGATGAAAGGATAATTTCCCATGTTCATCAGGAAAGAAGTAGCCAAATTCGTTGAAGGCACCAACATAAATTCTACCCGATGGATGCGCTTTAACACTTCTGAGCACAGATCCTGAAAAAACCGGGTAATCCCGCCAGTTTTTGCCATCAAATTCAACCATTCCATTGGTGTTGGCAAAATACACAAAACCACTTTCGGTGGCATCAATCATCCATGTCTGAGGTCCGGCCTGATACACCGATTTTTTGTAATTCCAAACCCACGGCGACCCGATGCTTTTTTCAATAGCAACAACTGACCCAGTCAGAAAAATTGACAGAAGCATGAAAATTATTGATGATTTCCAACCCTTTTCCATTTTTAAACAATCAGAATTTTCCTTTACGTCCAAAAAAATAAAAGTAATAAGATTCTTTAATGTTAATAACAGTATGGAACCCGAAAAACCTGGTTTTACAAGAAAAGCTCATATTTCTTTCAATTTACGCATCAAATCTTCAATGATGCGATCCTTTTCTGATATGGCTTTGTCCTTCTCTGACAGGGCTTTGTCCTTCTCCGACAAGGCTTTGTCCTTCTCCGACAAGGCTTTATCCTTTTCAATAAGGGATTTTTCGTAAACTTTTCGTTCATTTTCAAACATGACTTTTACTGTCCGCCATGCTTCCCGCTCTGCCTCTATTCTTTTTCGTTCTTCAGGATCTGTACCGGTATGATGCAATATGCTGGTAATTATTTTAACTTCTTCAATATCGGGTTTATGAGTGAATTGTTTTGTTACTTTCGACTCATCTGTGAAATTCGATTGCTCGAAAACACTTAATAGTTTATCCAGCTTTGTTTGGTACCTGCTGGTGATTCGTTCAACCTGAACGATAAAACTATCGTGGGTAAGTTTTTCAATAAAATCGCATTTCTGTTCAATAAATTTCTTGGATATCAAATCCTTATACATCCTTTCGACCCGCAGGCAAGAAGTTTCAATCCCGGGAAGCGGAAATCCCAAAATGTAAATGGTTGTTATGGGGAGAATGGCTTTTTCGTTGTTTACCAGATCTTCTTTCTTGTATTGTTCTGCCAGGTAATTTCTAAAACGCATCAGATCGATGTAATTTCTGGCTTTTTGAATTTCGATAAGAACTTTTTTATAATCCCCTGATCCAGATTTTATTGTTGCAATGAAATCGAGCCTGAAAACGGCAAGGCCAACCAGTTCATCAGAATACGTAAATTCCTGAGGTTTAACCTCCACCGATTCAATGGTTTCTTCGAGCAAGGTCCCGATAAAAAACTTCACCACTTTGTCGTTCTCCATCAACTTCTTGAAAACCACATCATAGATTGGGTTTGCAATGATCATTTTTCTTTTGCATTTTATGAAAAACAAACAAAATTACAACAACCAAATTGATTTTGTCTGTTAAAATTCCTTTTCAATGAAATGATAAAAAAAAGCCCGGTAATTCACCGGGCTATTTTTTTATCAAATTTTCCAACTATTTCGATTTGTTTGGAAATGGCGGAGGCTTTGGTAAATCCTTCATGGGCCATTTTGCCATTTCTTCTTTGATCACCTCAATGGCTTTGTTTAATTGTTCGTCGGTTCCTTTAAATTCCAATGCCGGGTCGTTTCTGACTTCTATGTCGGGTTCAACGCCATGACCTTCAATAATCCATTGACTGCCATCGGCACTGTAGTGAGCAAATTCGGGCCGGGTAAGTTCGCCGCCGTCGATAAAGGGCAAACTGCCTCTGATTCCAACAACGCCTCCCCAGGTTCGGGTTCCTATCAGTTTTCCAAGGTTGTATTTTCTGAACTGGTAAGGGAAAAGGTCGCCATCGGAGGCTGAATACTGGTTGATCAAACAAACCATTGGGCCATTGATGGTGGCGCCGGGTGTTGGGTCACCAATGTTGTTGCGCCCCATCCCCATGAGACCGATTTCGCGGCGCAAGCGTTCGATGATCATTGGCGAAACGTTTCCACCTCCATTTCCACGGTCATCAATAATTAAAGCCTTTTTGCGAATTTGCGGATAGAAATATTTTACAAACTGGTTCAATCCTTCAGGTCCCATGTCGGGAATATGAATGTAGCCAACCTCACCATTGGTGGCATCGTTCACTTTTTTAATATTTCCCTGCACCCATTCGTAATAATAAAGTTCACTTTCATCGTCAATGGGAACCACAATTACTTTTCGGGTATCCTTGTCGGACGCCGAAGATGAAACTGTAAGCTCGACCTGATTGCCGGCCTGTCCGACCATCGATTCGTAAATATCATTCATATCCTTTGTTGACCGGCCATTTACAGCAACGATAAAATCTCCCTGATTAACATTCACACCGATTTCGGTCAAGGGCGAGCGTACTGATTTGTTCCAGTTTTCACCTTTCAGAATCTTTTCAATTTTGTAATACCCTGAGTTGTCGCGGCTTAATTGAGCTCCAAGCAAACCTGTATTAATCCTTGAAGGCTGCGGACGGTCGCCACCGCTCACGTAGGCATGACCCACATTTAGTTCGCCAATCATTTCACCGATTACATAGGTAAGGTCGTACCTGCTGTTGACGTAAGGTATCATTGGGTTGTACTTGTTCTTAATGTTGTCCCAGTTTACACCGTGCATGTTGGGATCGTAAAAGAAATCACGCATCTGACGCCACGACTCATCAAAAATTTGCTGCCATTCCATTTTTGGGTCAACCCAAATCTTCATTTTCGAGAGATCGACATATTCATCAATTTTGGCCTTATTTTTCGGAAGGTCTATCACGGCAATTTTTCCATTGTCCATGATGAGCATTTTCTTACCATTGCCTGATATTTCATAACCTCCAAAACTCCCGACCTCATTTTCCTTTTTATCTTTTAAATCATAATAGTACATGGTTGGTCGCTGGTCACCGGTTTTGAAGCGGGTGTAATAAACGCCGCCATCGGTTGCCAAAACGCCCCAGTAAGCAGCCCCATCGGGGGTTAGTTCGATCACCCGGTCGGCAATTCCATCGAAATCAATTTTTACTTTTACACCCTCTTCTTTCTTTTCATCCTTTTTACCATCTTTTTCATCAGGTTTCTTTTCATTGTCAACAATTTCCACCTTGTCGTTTTCAGGTTCGAAAGGCGATTTGGTGTCTTTGGCCAGCGTTAGCATAAAAACCTTGGCCATATTGCTGTACGAATGGTTCCACTCTGTCCAGCTGTAGGCAGGATTGAAACTGCGGTTTGATGTAAAATAGAGGTATTTTCCATCGGGACTAAAATATGGATCACCCGAATTGAACCATTCGCTGGTTACCGGCTGCATGGTTTTGCTTTCGAGGTTATAAATAAAAACTGTCTGAACTTCCTGACTGTTGGGTTTTACAAAGGCGAGCCATTTGCTGTCGGGCGACCAGACATAATCGCGTATTTCGCCATTATCAATTTTATCAACCTGCACGCTGTTTTTCGATTCAACATCTACATAGAACAGGCGCTTTTTCTGATCATTCCACGCAATTTTTTTGCTGTCGGGCGACCAATCGAGCGAAAATTTATAAGTATCGCCATTTTTGGTAACCTGCACAGGTTTTTCCGAGCCATCCTGTTTCATGATAAAAATCTCCTGCTCACCGGTTTCATCCGAAATCCAGGCGATGTATTTTCCATCAGGTGACCAGTCGCAACTCCGTTCATGAACATTGTTGGTGTTGGTGAGGTTTTGTGTAATTCCGTTTTTCACAGGCAAGGAGAACATATCTCCCCGTCCGCCGGCAACAATACGTTTACCATCGGGTGACACTGTGGCCGACCGTACTGATTTTCCGGCATCCTTCCATTGTGGCCTGCTTTCGGTGAAATCGGTCATTATCTGCACTTCAATTTTTGTAGGAACGCCCAGTTTCAGATCGAAATAGAAAAGATAGCCACCATTTTCATAAACAATGGCATCGTTGCCCAGGGATGGGAATTTTATGTCGTACTTATCGTAATTGGTTAGTTTTTTGGTTTCCTGGGTCTTGGTGTTGTATGAAAACAGGTTCATAATCCGGTCGCGGTCCGAAATGAAATAAACCACATCGCCGTGCCACATCGGGAAAATGTCCTGGGCGGGATTATTGGTAACATTCACTGTTTTCTCCGTTTTAAAATCGTAAATCCAGATGTCGTCAGCCATACCTCCACGATAGTATTTCCAGGTTCGAAATTCGCGGAATACCTGATTGTATGCCAGTTTCTTTTTGTCGGGCGAAAAACTACAAAAACCCCCTGCCGGAAGCGGCAATTGTGTGGATAGACCACCTTCGGAAGGCACTTCAAAAAGTTGTCCTACAAATGAGTTGAACGATTGCTTTCTCGATCTGTAAACAAGTGTTTTATCGTCTTTCCAGGCCATTACAATATTGTTAGGCCCCATCCGGTCGCTCAAATCGTCGCGCGAGAGGGTGGCGGTGTAGGTTATCCTTTCAGGAACTCCGCCATCAGCCGGAATCGTATAAACTTCGGTATTGCCATCGTACTGCCCGGTAAAAGCAATGGTTTTTCCATCGGGTGAAAATTTGGCAAACATCTCGTAACCATCATCATTGGTGAGCTTGCGTGCTACACCACCGGTTTTTGCAACAGTGAACAAGTCACCGGCATAACTAAAAACAACCTGGTCGCCATACATTGTCGGAAACCTCAGCAAACGGGCTTCTTCATCCTGCGAAAAAGCGAAACCCGTTACAAATAACAGCATTACAAATAACGTCGAAACTTTCGTCATGATCATCGTGTTTTTGTTAGACTTTTTATTGTTTCAATATTTTAAAAAAAACTGGCCTTAACCACTTTTGTACCACTTTTGGTAAGTATTTTCAAATCAACGTTCAAATTCATTTTTCAATGTGTTTCAGTTGTTTTTTTGTTCGATATAAAACATGGTTTGTTCGGTGATGGACAAATTTTTACGTTGTTTTTTGATGAAAACTTTTCCGATTTCAAAATTGAGGACCTATTTTTTTCACATTTGTATTTCAATCCATGTATCATGAAATCAAAAAATTACATAATGGGACTTTTTCAGGCGGTTCATCAAAAATCGGCACATCTTTTTGTTTTTCTTGCATTTAACTGCTTCATTGCTGACATTGCTCTTGCACAAATTTCATTCGAAACCGACGGTCTGGAATTTTCGATAAACAACAAAGGGTTAATAACCTCCCTGAAAAACCGCCGGGCGGGTGTTGATTATATGAACAAAGACACCGCGTCTTACCTTCTCAGTTTAATTTCTGATGACCGGAAAATTACACCCGCTTCGACCATATATGATGAAAAACAAGGCGTGATGACCTTCGGATTTGACAAACCGCTGGTGGATGTGGCGGTCAGGGTAATACAAAAAAACACCCATCTCACTTTCGAGGTGGTGCAGGCAGAGCCTTCCACTTTGATTGACGGCATTTCGTGGGGACCTGTTTTTACTACTGTTTCACAAAAAATCGGAGAAGTTGTGGGTGTGGTGCGCTATGAAGACATTTCGTTGGGAATGTTGCTGTTAAATACAAAAACCATCGGGGGATTTTACAACAAAAGCGGCCTGTGCGAAGAAAGAGGTTCGCTTGCCTGGCCATGGAAAACGGGGAGCAGCCTGCAGGCATACTCACTCAATCGCAATAAAAACAGAACGGTTGATGCCATGGGTCATTTAAATATTCCACTCTTGCCCATGAAGGGTGAAACAGTGACTGGCAGTAAAATCGCCTTGTTTTCGTGTGATGAACCGGCCACCCTCGATATGATCGAAAAAATTGTGATTGAGGAACACCTTCCCTACCCGACGGTGACAGGTGTCTGGACGAAAAAAGCCTTCCTGACCAGCCCTTCATACCTGATTTCAGATTTTAAAGAGTCGGAAATCGACCTGGTGATTGCTTACGCAAAAAGAGGCGGCTTTTTCTCGGTTTACCACGAAGGGCCTTTCAGCACCTGGGGGCATTTTGAGCTCGACACCGTCTATTTTCCGGGTGGAAATGCAGGAATAAAACAATGTGCAACAAAAGCCCGTGAAGCAAGTTTGTTTTTCGGGGTGCACACCCTTACCAATTTTATCACGCCAAACGATGCTTACATTACACCGGTTCCTGACAGGCGGCTGGCTTACACGGGTTATGGTTTTTTAACTTCTGATCTCGACAGCCAATCCACAGAATTTGAAGTTTCAACCCTGAATTATTTCAGCGACAGCGCCAACAACAACATGCACACGGTGATGATTGGGGACGAACTGATCCGTTATCAGTCAGTTACAAAAAAAGAGCCTTATGTTTTGACAAGTTGTGAACGGGGGGCTTTTGGAACCCTGCCCGCCAGCCATCTTAAAAATGACACAGTCAAAAAACTGATCGATCATGCCTACAAGGTCTTCTTTCCAAACATAAGTATGCAGCGCGAAATTACGGTCAATCTGGCAAAATTTTTTAACGAAACCGGCATCAGTCATCTCGATTTTGACGGTTTTGAAGGTTGCCTGGCTTCGGGCGAAGGCGATTATGCCATGTGTCTTTGGGCCGAGGATTTTTATCGTACCATCGGTCACGACTGGGTGAACGGAACAAGCCGGTCGAAGCCCTATTACTGGTACATCAACACCCTGTGCAACTGGGGCGAACCCTGGTATGGCGGGTTCAGGGAAAGCATGCAGGACTACCGCATCAGCAACCAGGCCATGTTAGAAAGAAATTATTTCCCAAATATGTTAGGCTGGTACATGCTCACCAAAAACACCACCCTGCCCGAAATGGAATGGATGCTTGCCCGTGCAGCAGGCTGGAATGCAGGTTTTGCGATGGTGGTGAGAATGGCCGCAATTGCAGCAAATCCTGCCGGAATGGAATTACTTGACGCCATAAGGGAGTGGGAAAAAGCAAGACTTGCAGGAGCTTTTACTCCCCGGCAGCGTGAAATGCTGAAAGACCCGAAAAATGATTTTCATCTCGAAAAAACCGTTGAAAACGAATGGAACCTCTACCGGTTTGAAAAATCCCCAACTTTTGTTCACGAATTCACTGAAAAACAACCCGGCGAACCCACAGCTTCAACCAATGAATTTTCGGTTGACTCGTTTGAGCAAAACCTGAGGTTCATCATCGAAGTGAAGGGAGAAACTGGCTCAGCTAAAAAATTCACTATTCAGACTGACAATTTTCATGAAATAAAAATATCAGACGAACTAAAAGCCGGCGAAACCATGATTTGTGATGGGTCGGACGTGATCAGGATTTATGATGAAAAAGGCAAACTGAAAAGCAGTGTTGACCTGAAGGGGAAAATCCCCAGGCTTCAACCCGGAAAACACCGTATTTCCCTTGATGCCGAATTTTCGGACGGGGAAGCAGCAAAAGTTGAAATGGTTGTAAAATGGATGAAAAATCCGGAGAAAATAAAAATGGCAGAATAACTTCTTTTTTGAAGTGATAAGGGGCTTTTTTTCAGACCGCTATTGTTTATGCAGCCACGCATCCTTGTACTTTGGATTGAGCCGTTTTTTAACTTCCAGGGCTTTTTCGCGTGAATCGTAGGTTCCCAGCGAAACCCGGTAATTGTTGCCCGACTGAACCACTGAAGGCGATTTGAAACCCCGGTCTATGTATTTTTGAACCTCCTTTTGTGCAGTTTCTTTGTTGTCGAAACTGCTTATTATCAGGTACCATTTTTCATTGGCAGCAGTTTGGGTTTCGTTGGCTACGCTGGTGGTATCGGTTTCCTTTTTTTTGATGGCAAGTTGCGCCGCAGGGACACTTTCATTTTTTCCACAAAGTTTGACGCCCTGTTCCGGGTCCGATTCGGCGCCAAACCAAACCACGGCATAACCTTCCTGAATTCCTACCCCGATAGCTTTCCAGGTTTTCCCTTTCCAGATGTCGTTGTTCAGAATCAGATCATTTGAAGCTTGTGAGGATGTCCAGAGTTCGAGCACAACTTCCGGGTCGGCATCCACATTTTCCCAAAAGGCAATTTCATAGCCTTTCCCCTGGTAATTGGTCAGTTCGGCTGGTTTGGAGGTCATGCAGGTGTTGTTGAATTTTTCACGACCATAGCAACATTCAGCCCATTTTCCCTTGTCCGACCATGAATGAAGGTTGCAATCGGCAGTATCTGGTTGATTGACTGCCAAATCCATGACGTGCGATTTTGCAACATAACAAAGGCTTCTGGAAACCGGAATTTCGGGCAACTTGCTCTTTTTACGGTAGTTGTTGATTAAATTGTACAACTTCAACTCGGAACCTGAAAGGCAAAAATCATCCGGAATCTCGTGTTGTGCCAACAAACCGGTACTCATCAGCACCACGGGCAAGACGATCAATAAAATCCTGATTCTGTTTTTCATATTTCCTTATCTATTATTGGGTTCTTTCCTTTTACTCTTTTAAAATTCAAAAATAAGGCCAATTTAAAAAGGTCAAATTTTAGATTTTGCCACAAAAACCTGTCTGCTACAGGCAGGCACGAAAACTCCAAATAACACAAAAAAATGGATTTCAATAAATTAACATTTCGAGAGATTTTGTGCTTTTGTGTTTTAGTGGCGAAAAATTTGTTTTTAAACTGAGCTCAAAAATACGCAAATTATTGTAACGCATTGACCGCAATCCAGGCCATGATTCCCATGCCTGTTTCAAGACATTGTTCGTCAACATCAAAAGTGGTTGTGTGCAGGTTCGATACGATTCCTTTTTTCTCGTTGCGAATCCCTAACCGGTAAAAGCAGGACGGAACCTCGTTGGCAAAGTACGAGAAATCTTCGGCGGTCATTCGCAAAGGGAGTTCGGCTACATTTTCAACACCTAACAATTCCTCAGCCCAACCCCTTGTTTTGCCAGTAATTTCAGGATCGTTGTAAACATAAGGATAGCCCGAATTTACAGTTACCTCGCATTTGCCGCCCATTCCTTCGGCAATCGACTGAGCCATGGTGGTTATCCGTTTGTGTGCTTCTTTGCGCCATGATTCGTTAAAAGTGCGGAATGTTCCCGATATTTTCACCTGGTTGGGAATGACGTTGGTTTGCCCTTCACCCATAATTCTTCCGAAGGAAAGCACCGTGGGAACATCGGGCGAAGCCTGACGGCTGACAATCTGCTGCAGGGCTACAATAATGTGTGCGGCGATGACAATTGGGTCGATGTTATTCATGGGTTGTGCAGCATGGCCACCCCTGCCTGTTACAGTGATGAAAATTTCGTCGGTCGAAGCCATGTATTGCCCGCTTTTCATCCCAACTTTGCCGGCTTCAAGTTCGGCATAAACATGAAGTCCAAAAACATGCGCAGGACGCGGGTTTTCCATCACACCTTGGTTAATCATCATGATAGCCCCACCCGGATATTTTTCTTCTGAAGGCTGAAAAAACAACTTCACGGTTCCTTCAAACTCATCCCTGACAGCCATCAGAATTTTGGCAGCACCTAACAACGTGCTTGTATGAACATCATGCCCACAAGCATGCATAACGCCATGATTGAGCGACTTGTAAGGAACATCGTTTTCTTCAACAATTGGCAAGGCATCAATATCAGCCCGGAGCGCAATGGCTTTCTTTCCGGGGTTTTTCCCTTCGATTATCCCCACAATACCGGTTTTTGCAATTCCCGTTGTGTGAGGTATTCCCATTTCGGTGAGCTTTGATGAAATAAAGGAAGCAGTCTGGTATTCCTGCATCGAAAGTTCGGGGTGAGCATGGATGTGGCGCCGCCAGCCAATTACTTCAGCAAGGTTAGCGCGACTGAGTGAGCGTATCTTGTTTTTTAATGCTTCCATGAATTTTTTTAAGAAATGATGGTGCAAAAGTAAATCAAACCGTTTAAAAATCGAGATATTGATGGTGGAGGACCAACATTCGGGTTTATCAAACACAAATTGTTGATAAAAGATAAAATGCTGAAAATACCGAAGATGCAGCCATGTTGATAAAAAATATTACTTTTTAAATGCCTCAGCAATACCGATGTTAGTACTTTTGGCCAATGGCAGAAAATGAAAATACAATTGGCGGAACGACTACAAAAGCACCCGCTTCAAGTCAGCAAAGGACAGCGCGCAACAACGTTCAGAATTTTTTTGAGTATGGTAAAATCCCACCACAGGCGCTTGAGCTCGAAGAAGCCGTTTTGGGAGCTGTAATGTTGGAGCAGAATGCACTGTCGGCGGTTGTTGACTTTTTGAAACCCGATATTTTTTACACAGAGGCGCACAAAAAGATTTATGAAGCCATTCACACCTTGTTTGGCAAGTCGCAACCGGTTGATTTGTTAACTGTTACGCAGGAGCTGAAGCGCAGTGGAAACCTGGATATTGCTGGTGGTGCTTATTATGTGGCACAGCTTACCAGGCGGGTTGCTTCGGCAGCCAATGTTGAGGTTCACTCGCGCATCATCACACAGAAATACATACAGCGGCGGTTGATCGAAATTTCGTCGGAAATAAACCGCGACGCCTACGAGGATTCGATGGACGTTTTCGACATGCTGGATATGGCCGAGCAAAAGCTTTTTCAGGTGAGCGAAAACAACTTCCGGCGCGATTACAGCAACATGTCGGATTTGGTTAAAGAGGCCATTAAAGGCATTGAAGCGGCAAAAAGTCATGATGGAACCTACAGAGGGGTTCCCTCGGGTTTTTCAAAACTCGACCGCGTAACGGCAGGCTGGCAAAAGTCTGATCTGATTGTGATTGCCGCCCGGCCTGGTATGGGAAAAACAGCTTTTGTGCTGTCGATGGCCCGTAACATTTCTGTCGGGTTTAAAAGGCCGGTTGCCATTTTCTCACTCGAAATGGCAGCCGTTCAGCTGGTTACAAGGCTCATCGCAGCCGAAACCATGCTTTCGGCTGATAAGCTGAAAAAAGGTGAACTGAAGGAATTTGAATGGCAACAGCTTAATTCACGGATCAGCAGCCTGGTTGACGCCCCCCTTTTTATTGATGATACGCCGGCGCTTTCTATTTTTGAACTCAGGGCAAAAGCCCGTAGGATGAAGCAACAATACAAAATCGAGCTTATCATCATCGACTACATTCAGCTGATGCAGGCGGGCGACAACAACAAAGGAAACCGTGAACAGGAAATCAGCAACATTTCGCGCTCGCTAAAAAGCCTCGCCAAGGAACTCGATATTCCAATCATTGCCCTGTCGCAGTTGAACCGGTCGGTTGAAACCCGTGGCGGGCTCAAAAAACCCATCCTCTCCGACCTTCGCGAATCCGGCGCCATTGAACAGGATGCTGATATGGTGCTGTTCATCTATCGCCCCGAATATTACAAAATTGAAAACATGGAGGACAACACCCCATCGCAGGGAAAGGCTGAAATTATCATTGCTAAACACCGCAATGGCGCCCTCGAAGATATCCGCCTCAGATTTATTGCCCAATATGCCCAGTTTACCGACGATGAGGATTTTGGTTTCAGCGTGTCTGACCAAATGGCGCCAAATCACGATTTTGAAAACAATGTGATGATTCGCCCCTCGAAAATGAACAACGACTATGCTGACGATGATTTTGAGCAGGATAACAAAGATCCTTTCGGAAATGAGGATTTGTCTGATGATGGCTTCTCGAAAAACCCGCCTTTCTGACAATTGTTGAAAAGTATTGCTCCATGCAAACAGCAGTGATACAATAATTTTTACCCAATTTCATTTATTAAAAACAGCTTTAATCTGAAATTACGATGAAAAAATTCATATTTACTGGCTTATTCATTTTCTACATGGTGACCTCGCAGGCCGCCTACCTGTTGATTCCGATGGACGAAACACAAAAAAACCATTTGAAATCATACGGCATCGCCTTTTGGGTATTGGAACAGGATGTTGAGGTGAGTTGGTTGCTGAATTACCGTGGCGGAAGTTTTATGTGCCAGTTTGCAAAGCCTATCGAAAATGAATGTGTTATTCGTGGCATTTCTTACGAAATCATTGCCGACGTGCAGGCTTCGGCCATTATTTCGGAAATTGCATCGCCCGAAATGAATCAGGATGAAATTAAACTTCACAAAGCGCCCAAAATTGCCGTTTACTCGCCCAAGAACCGACAGCCGTGGGACGATGCAGTAACCCTGGCGCTTTCGTATGCCGAAATTCCATACGATGTTGTTTATGATGAGGAAATCATGAACGGTTCGCTGCCGCTTTACGACTGGTTGCATCTGCATCACGAAGATTTTACCGGCCAGTATGGCAAGTTCTGGAGGACATTTAAAAATGCAGCATGGTATCAGGAAGATGTTCGCATCAACGAGGAAAACGCCCGTATGTTGGGTTTTGGCAAGGTTTCGGAACTTAAACTGGCTGTAGCCAAAAGAATCCGCGACTTTGTGGCAGGCGGTGGTTACCTTTTTTCGATGTGCTCGGCGCCTGATAGTTTCGACCTGGCGCTTGCCGCCGATGGCGTTGACATTGTTGATGTTATGTTCGATGGCGACCCGCCAGACCCAAATGCACAACAGCGGTTAAATTTTAATAACTGTTTCGCTTTTCAGAACTTTACCCTTGTAACCAACCCCTACGAGTACGAAATTTCGAGTATTGATGTTTCCGAAACCCGATCGAGAACCATCACTGAGAAAAATGATTTTTTTACACTGTTCGATTTCTCGGCCAAATGGGACCCCATTCCTACCATGCTCTGCCAGGATCACATGCAGGTTATCAAAGGTTTTATGGGGCAAACCACCGCCTTCAACAAAGACCAGATCAAATCCAATGTTCTGATCATGGGTGAGTTTAAAGCAGCCAACGAGGCCAGGTACATTCACGGGGAATACGGAAACGGCACCTTTACCTTTCTTGGCGGACATGACCCCGAAGACTACCGACACCTGGTGGGCGACCCGCCGACTGACCTCAACCTGTACCCCAATTCGCCCGGTTACCGGCTCATACTGAATAATGTGCTCTTCCCGGCCGCTAAGCAGAAAAAAAGGAAAACTTAAGAACCAGCCAGCATTGTCGCGATTCTTTCACCCTGTAAAGTAAAATATTCCCGCATCAGGTGCGCTGTAAGGCAGGAATGGACGGGCAATATACCGATAAAATCGCCAATCCTGAGATTCTCCAACATTTCAGAAGTCGTCTTCACAATTCCGTGTTCCTGCGATAACGATTTTACGTAAGTGCCTGCAACAGGCGCCCCCCAGCCCGTTTCACCAAACTGAACCACCCGGCCAAAAATCTGATTACCTGCCTGGTCAACCGTCGATTCTTTTGAAAGATGAACCGCGCCGCCGTAAACCACCAACTCATTTCTTGAAGGATGCTTTGCAACCACGGGAACCGCCAATGCAACAGCAATTTCATCGAAATTGCACGAGCCAATGTTTTGTTGCATCACATCGTAAAAAACAAAATTTCCGGGCCTGATTTCGTCAACTCCGTAAAAATGGTCAGCCAGGCTCATTGCAGGTGTGTCGCCTAATGAAAACATTGCTTCAATCTGGTGTTTATCAATAAATTGTTTCAATATTTGAATCCCCTGCAAAACCTGATTATGAATCTGAATGACCTCGTGGATTCCTTTGGCAGCATAGGTTTGGCCGTTGTGAAGTAGAAAACCCTTAAACCTGAAATACTTAAATGAAGAAATGGCTGAAACGAGCTTTAAAATCAACTGATGATTATCGATGGGAATGCCGGTTCGGTGATAGCCGGCATCAATTTTTACAAAAAACCCAACATCATTGCATACTTTTCTGCCTAACAATTCAAGGGTTTCAAAGCTTTCAATCAACACATTAACCTGAATATTTTCAGCCAAACGGTTGATTTCTGCTGATTCAGCCACATTCACCGGAAAAGCAATGGTAATGTCTTTCCATCCGTTGTGGGCAAAATATTCCGCCATCAATACCGATGAAACCGTAATTTTTTCAACACCCTCATACCTGATCCACTCCCCTATTTCAGCCGACTGATGTGTTTTAAAATGGGGCCGGAAATCAAGGTGGTGCAAATCGGCTTTAGCCTTCATTTTTTTAATATTGGCAAGGCACTTTTGTTTATCCAGAATTAATGTCGGGCGTTTCAG
The DNA here is from genome assembly GCA_937950125.1 of uncultured Bacteroidota bacterium. Taxonomy (GTDB): domain Bacteria; phylum Bacteroidota; class Bacteroidia; order Bacteroidales; family 4484-276; genus CALFEP01. The sequence goes on along the minus strand of CALFEP010000083.1, from coordinate 66,327 downwards.
ATCAATCATTGTAAATAATGTTTAATGAACCGGTTATGTTTGCTTTTTTGAAAAATGAATGAATCATTTTTTATGCTAAATAAACAATTCCCTTTCAATTGATGATTTGAGGTTAAATATTTTATTCAGGCATAAGTTTCGTGCCTGAAACAAATTTTGATTTTATTTTGCATGAACAAAAACAGATGTTATGAATGCAATGCCACTTCTGGTAGGAGCCATTTTGATTTTTATTCTGGCCTACAGGCTCTATTTCAGTTTCATAGCTGCAAAAGTTGCTGTAATAAACGACGGGTTGGTAACGCCAGCCGAGCGATTGTACGACAAGCACAATTATCACCCAATGAAGAAGTGGGTACTTTTTGGACACCATTTTGCAGCCATTGCCGGCGCCGGACCGCTGGTGGGGCCTGTCTTGGCCGCACAGTTTGGATACCTGCCCGGATTTTTGTGGATGCTGGTAGGTGCAGTAATGGCCGGAGCGGTTCACGATTTTGTCATTTTATTGGCCTCGGTGAGGCATGATGGAAAATCGCTTGCCGAGATTGCCCGTACCGAAATCAATAACCTGAGTGGAATAACCACTTCCATCGCCACATTAATTATCATAGTCATTGCTTTGGCCGGGCTTGGACTGGTTGTGGTAAATGCGTTGGCCGAAAGTTCGTGGGGAACTTTTACCATAGCCGCCACCATTCCCATTGCCATTATGATGGGAATATGGATGTTCATGGTGCGAAAGGGGAAATCGACAGAAGCCACCATTGGCGGGGTAATTTTGCTGACAGCCGCCGTAGTTTATGGCCGCTACATTCCCGAATCCTCCCTTGCATCATGGTTTACCTACGATCACAAAACACTTACGCTGCTCATTGCCGGGTATGGATTTCTGGCATCCGTTTTACCGGTTTGGCTGCTGCTGGCGCCCAGGGATTACCTGTCATCCATCATGAAAATTACAGTGATTCTGATGCTGGCCGTCGGCATTATGATTGTCGCGCCACACATGCACATGCCTGCTTTAACAAAGTTTATACATGGTGATGGCCCCATTATTCCCGGAACCCTTTATCCCTATTTGTTCATCACCATTGCCTGCGGCGCCATTTCAGGATTTCATGCGCTGGTAAGTTCCGGCACTACTCCGAAAATGATTGCGCAGGAATCGCATATCAAAACCATTTCAGCCGGCGCCATGCTTACCGAAGGGGTCGTAAGTATTCTTGCATTAATAGCGGCTTCAAGCCTGTTTCCGCTCGACTATTTTCAGATCAACGTATCGCCTGAAAAATTCGCCGCCATTCTTCCCGAACTAAAAGCCATGGGTTTTACCGAGACAAACCTTGCAGAACTTCAGTCAGAAGTTGGCGAAAATATTGTTGGCCGTACAGGCGGAGCGGTTTCTTTGGCGGTCGGGATGGCACAAATATTTTCTGCCATACCGGGACTGAAAGGGCTGATGTCGTACTGGTACCATTTTGCCATCATGTTTGAGGCATTGTTTATCCTGACCACCATCGATGCCGGCACCAGAATAGGCCGGTTTATTTTACAGGAGTTTTTCGGGAAATTCTACAAGCCGTTCGGCAATGCTGACTGGCTGCCCGGAAACCTCATGACGAGTTTCCTGGTTGTGTTTGCCTGGGGTTATTTTATTTATACAGGCAGTGTGGCCACCATCTGGCCTATGTTTGGGGCTGCCAACCAGCTGTTGGCCACCGTTGCCCTCGCCATAGGCACCTCCTACATAATTAACCACGGCAAATCGAAATATGCATGGATAACCATTTTGCCTATGATTTTTGTTGGTGTGACTACCCTTACCGCGGGATGGAAAAACATTTTTGGCATTTATCTGCCTCAGCTTCAAACGGCCAAAAGTCATACCCAGGGAATGATTAACCTCTCACTGACAGGAATTATCATGATCTGCGTTGTTCTAATCCTGGCCAATGCAATCCCACAATGGATTAGCAGGTGGAAAAAAGTAGTGGAGGAAACTCACAATTAAGAAAAAGGGAGTGTTTTTCAAAACGCTGTTTACTTGTCAGGTTTATCGTGATAAAACGTTGGAAAATCAGTCTTACCCAATATTTCAGATTTATTTACCTGCAGTGTTAGCATTACGGCTTCCAAACCTACGCCAGAGAAAGAAAACAGGAAATCCTGAAATGACAATGATCAGCCCGGGCCAAGTGAACATAGGTTTGTAGATGAGCAGGCATACAATGATAATCATGCAGGCGATGATGTATAAAACGGGAATGAAAGGATAACCCTTTGCCTTGTAAGGCCTTTCAAGGTCAGGCCGTTTTTTGCGCAGGACAAACACTGCCCCGATTGTCAAAACATAAAATAAAACGGCGGCAAAAGTAACAAAATCAAGCAGTTGGCTGTAACTACCTGAAAAAACAAGGGCAATGCTCCACACAGCCTGAATAATGAGGCTAAATGCCGGAACTCCTCTGCCGCTCAGCTCCCCGGTTTTCCTAAAAAAAAGCTTGTCTTTTGCCATAGCATAAAAAACCCTGGAACCCGATAAAATCAGCCCATTGTTGCAGCCAAAAGTGGAGATTACAACAAGCAGGGCAACCAGTATTTCGGCGTTTTTTCCAATAATTCCATAAATGACAGCCGTGGCAACCCGGTCTTCGCTGGCAAACTGAATGCCTCTTTCGGCAACGGTTACGCCGTCAGGGACTCCTTTTAACGGAAGCGCCATCACGTAAACAATGTTGACAAGAAGATAAAGAATACTTACCACCAAGGTACCAACAAACAGACTTCGGGGAATGGTTTTCTGAGGGTTGATGGCTTCATCAGAGTTGTAAGTAGTGTTGTACCAGGCATCAGCCGAAAATATTGAGCCAACCATGGCCACTGCAATAGCCGAAATAAGCGCAAACCCCGTGATATCGACAACTTTGCCACCATCAATTCTGGATGCATCCCAAAAGTCGGGCGATTTAAACACACTAAATTCGATGGTATTGGCAACGTAAATGCCCGCCACTATGAAGACCAGCAACAACAATACTTTGGAGTAAGTAAAAACGTTTTGCACCGTTTTTCCTTCCTTAATGCCACGGGTATTTATCCAGGTAAGAAAGAAGATTGAAATTACGGCCACCACCTGGGTCATGCTGACCTTGAAATCCCCAAGCCTGAGCAGGATATTGTCTTCAGAAATAAACGGAAGCAGGACACCCGAGTATTTGGCAAAGGCGACTCCAACGGCGGCGATGGTTCCACATTGTATGACGGTAAAAAACGTCCAGCCATAAAGAAAACCAAAAAGCGGCGAATAGGCTTCACGCAAATAAACATAAACACCACCGGCATGAGGGAACATCGAAGCCAGTTCGCCATAGCTTAATGCCGCAAAAACCGTCATTATGCCTGTAATCACCCAAACCACCAGCAACCAACCCGGCGACCCAAGGTTACGGGCAATATCGGCACTGACAATAAAAATCCCTGAACCAATCATTGACCCCATCGTGATAGCCGTAGAATCGAACAGGTTGAGACTTTTTTTAAAACCCGATGTTGTAGTTGTGGTGTTTTTGCCTGACTTCATAATTCCATGAATTTGAAAATAAGGGTTTATCCCTCATTAAAATTGACGATACAATGATAATTAATAATTTGAGAATTCCTGTTTTGAAATTCGTTTTTAGCGTTTTCAAAGTTTTTTCAATGTGATGCTTTTGCTCCAGGCGATGGAATCATGATAAAATTCACCGTGAAACGATTGGTTTTGCATGAATTAGAATGGTCATGTACCGATGGCAGAAATGGTATAGTAAAATCGCATAATCAGCGATACGGCCACAAGGTCAAACCAATGCAAACTGTTAACCCGAATTTGCATTTGGTAAAATCAGCTTAACCTTATCTGCAGTTGCTTTCTACTTTAGCCAATGATTTTGACCACAAATTTTATTGAGCTATGATTACGAAAAAAACATTTGCACTTTTTTTCCTTTTATCGGGAATGTGCCTGATATGTTCAGGGCAAAACTGGCTTTCACTTGTGCCCGAAACAAGTAGAAACGAGCCGAAGTTCCGTGATTTTTCAGAGGCATTTTACACCTACTGGAGCATGCATGAACATGAAAACGGACAGGCGTACAAACATTTTAAAAGGATGGAATGGCGCCTTGAACCCCGCCTTGATGAAACAGGTGAGGTTCCGTCGGGAGTTTATTATGATGAAATTGAGAGAATCACCCGGCAGAGAAAAGAGAAAGACAACGCATGGGGTGATTGGACCAATCTTGGCCCGGCATTTACCCCAAACTGGATGAATCAAACCCGGTTGTCAGGCTCAGGGCGATTGGATTGGGTTGAATTTCATCCGCTGGATACAAATACAATTTGGGTTGGGGCACACTCAGGCGGATTCTGGAAAACGACCGACGGAGGGGTTTCGTGGTACACCACAACCGACCACCTGCCAAGCATTGGCGTAAGCACAATTGTTGTTCACCCATTCAATCCCGACATACTTTACATCGGCACCGGCGACCGTGATTCGTTTGTGGCTTTTGGCGTTGGCGTATTAAAATCATTTGATGGAGGCGAAACTTGGGAACAAACCGGCTTGATTCACCAGCTTCCTGAAAATAAAATCATCAACAAATTGCTAATTCATCCAATTACGCCAGAAATACTTTATGCAACAACCAGCCACGGTATTTTCAAGACCACCGATGATGGCGTCAACTGGACGCTGATACAGGGAGGCCATTTTAAAGACATCGTTTTTAAACCAGATAATCCTGAAACCCTCTTTGCAACTTCGTTTAACTATTACGGAAACGCCCGTATTTATAAAACCACCGACTCGGGAAATACCTGGCAGGACATCAGTTCGCCGGCAATAACTCCTTCAACGGTTTGCCGGATTTCGTTGGGCGTCACACCAGCAAATCCGGATTTAGTCTATGCCATTTGTGCCCGACCCTATCCAAATGCTTACCTGTTGGGACTTTTCAAATCAAACGATGCAGGCCAAACCTGGCAACAGACCATTTCGGGCGATGTCCTGAATTTATTGGGTCGTTCAGCCGCAGGCAATGATACCGAAGGTTACGGCTGGTACACGTTGACGGTAGCCGTTTCGCCTACCGACGAAGACCTGGTTTTTACAGGAGGTGTCAACCTGTGGAAATCGACCACCGGAGGGTATGACTGGCAGCTTTTAACCCATGAAAATCCATACACTCCCAATGTTTACAATACCTGGGTTGATTATCACGATATGAGATTCCGCCCTGGAACGGAACAACTGTTTTGCTGTCATGATGGCGGGATAATCAAGACCTACGATTATGGAAGCAGTTTCAGCAACATCACCGATGGCCTCGAAATTCTTCAGATTTACAAAATAGGTCTTTCGGCAACCAACGAGGAAAAAGCATTGTGCGGCGACCAGGACCAGTTTACCATGTATAAAAATGGTGACGAGTGGCACTGTATGCCTTTTGGCGAGTCGGGCGAAAACTTTTTCGACTACACCAATCCGCTTACTTTTTACATGAGTGGTTACGGTGGAGGACTTCGCAGAACGGTAAACGGGGGAACATCGGCAAGCAACATCACTCCACCCGGCCAGAGTTTGTATTTGTGGCTGGCGCCTTTCATTATTCATCCTACCGACCCGAACACCATTTTTGTTGGCTTTAATGATGTTTTTATGTCGGTAAACAAAGGCACGCAATGGTCAAAAATTTCGGAAAGCCTCTCGAACACGCAGCTCCGGATTCTTGAAATTGCCCCCTCGGAACCACAGGTGATGGTTGCCGGCCTTAGCACAGCACTCTGGAAAACCGCTGACGGCGGACAAAACTGGGAAAACATTTTACCCGGATTGCCTCCTCAGAGAATTACCGATGTCTGCATTTCATCATCCGATCCAAACCATTTTTATGCTACCATTGGCGGATTTACAAACGGAAGTAAAGTTTATGAATCAATCAACGGCGGTTTGAACTGGCAAAATATTTCACTCAACCTGCCCAATGTACCGGCTACCTGCATCGCCTACCAGAATGGTACAAACGACGCAGTTTATGTAGGCACCGACCTGGGCGTTTTTTACAAAAATAATGACCTTGACGAATGGATCGATTTCAGCAGCGGCCTTCCCAACGTGGTTTTGGGAGAGATTGAGATTCATTATGGCTCTTCAAAACTCAGAGCCGGTACCTACGGCAGAGGTCTGTGGGAAACACCCCTAATGGACCCGACAATTTTATCGATTAACACTGAGGCAAAATCAAAATGGCTAATGTTTCCCAATCCAGCTGACGACAAGGTTAATGTTCATTTTGAAACAAATGACGACGAGCCTATCCGGCTGTGCATCCGAAATATTGTTGGCATTGCCGAAAAGAAGCTGGTATTACATCCTACACAAAACCGGTTGGAGCTTGCAATACCCGTTGAGGATTTATTACCTGGCATTTACTTTTTCACTTTTGAAAGTAAAAACCATCGTGTTACACACAGGGTAGTGATTAAATAATATCTATAAATTATCAGAAACTTCACAAATCCGTCAAAAGTGCACGGCCAAAATAATGAAATTTCTCATGAGGACTTAATAACAAGGCCTTTGGGGTATTATGTGAAATACTTCTGATTTCTATTTTGAGAATTTCTCCATCTGCGCCAGAAATATTTCCTTCTTTCCGCGCGCCACAGGTATTTCGGCGCCATCTGTTAACAAAATAGAGCCTCCTTCGTGTCGGATAAATTTTTTTACAAATTCAAGGTTGATGAGGTGGGAATTGTGTGGTCGGAAAAAACCGCGGTCGGCCAACAATTCATGATATTCTTTCAGGTTGCGCGAAACAAGTATTTTGCGGCCATCCACCAAAAAAAACCATGAATAACTCCTGTCGGCTTCTACCCGGATAATTTCCCTTGTATTCAGGTATTCCATTCCTTCAGAAGTAGGTATGGCCAGTTTTGCGGGTAAAGCTGCCCGAAGGTTCTCGAAAAGGGTATTATAGTTTTGAAAATGGTAAGCAGCGTCCAACCGCTTTTGAATAACTTTGTCCACTGCTTTTATAAATTCAGTGATATTGATAGGCTTGAGGATATAATCCACGGCACTGAACTTAATGGCCTGAATGGCATAATGGTTAAATGCTGTGACAAACACAACGTCAAAGGCCTTCCCGGGAAAATTCTCCAACACCGTAAAACCATTGCCATGTGGCATTTCTACGTCAAGGAAAACAATTTCGGGCTGTGTATTTATAATCACGGATATGCCTTCCTTAGCCGAATGTGCAAATCCGACCACTTCCACCTGGGGCAAATGGTCGGCAATGATTGATTTTATAAAATTGACGGCATCCGGCTCATCGTCAACAATTACTGCTTTAAACTTTTTCATGTTAGCATGGGAATTTGAATCATAACTTTTGTTCCCCGGGGTGTTCCATCATCGTTTTTCAAATCCTGGTATTCGATCTTCATGTTGCTGCCATAAAGTGAATGAACCAGTTTCAGCCTCGACTCGGTAATGGTTGTGCCAAGCGATTGATGCTGACCATTATTGCTGTTTTTGATTTTAAGGGCAGCTTCCCGTCCAATGCCATTGTCCTGAATAGTACAAACTATGGTATTTTCTTCAAGTTTCAGCTCAACACTCACCGTCCCTTGTGCTTCCTTGTGCATCAGTCCGTGGCATATTGCATTTTCGACGTAGGGCTGTATGAGCATGGTGGGTATTTTATGCATCACAACGTCAATATCCTCATCAACGGTAACCGTATAGTTGAATTTGTTCTTGAAGCGCAATGCCTCCAATTCCAGATACAACGTAAGCGCCTCCAGTTCATCTTTTACAGGAATGGCTGTAAATCGCGAGTTTTCGAGTGTTTTGCGCATCAGGCGCGAAAACTTCGACATATAATCGTTGGTAGCCATTTTATCATGCTGATACATGTAATACTGAATCGAGTTGAGCGTGTTGAAAATGAAATGGGGATTCATTTGCTGCTGCAGGTTTTTCTGCGTCATTTCAGCAATTTTCTGGTTCATTTCAGCCATTTTCCTTTTCGTATTTACCTTTATTTGCCTGAAAACCAATATCACAATAATGACAAGCAAAACAATCAATGCAGCAATTCCATAAAAGATGTACCGGTGTTGTTGTAGTTTTAGCGAAAGCATCTGCAATTCCTGCTGCTTCCGTTCCGATTCGTAAAGCATACGCGCCTGTTCGAGCCCACGCCGGTAGCGGTATGTTTCCACCGAATCGTTGTAAGTTTTATACATTCTAAAATACCCAAAAGCTTTCTCAAGATCACCTTTCAGCGCATACATGTTACTCATATCCTGAAAAACCCACGACAGGTTGTAATAATCTTTTGCCTTTCTTGATATTTCAATACTTTTCTGATAAAATTCCAGTGCGGTCGAATCATCTCCTTTGTCGCGGTAAATGGTGCCAAGATTTCCAAATGCGTTGGTTATCTGCGTCGGGTTATTCGCAATTTCTGCAAATTGCAGGGCGGTTTTAAAAATGTCAGCTGAAGTGTCGAGATTCTTTCTCAGGTATTCAACCCAGGCAATCCTAAGGAGCGAATGAGCCATCATGGTCGTATCATGAAGTTCCTGATATACTTCAAACGAATTGTTGTAATAATCAGCTGAGGTATCGAAAATGCTATCGACCAGATAAATTTCGCCCAAACGAAAAAATGCTGAAGCAATCAATGGCTTTTGACCAAGTTCAATCAGTTTTTCGAGATAAAGCCCGGCATATTTTATTTCATTTTCCTTTGCGCCTATAGCATTGTAGGTATCGGCCAAACCGCGCATTGCCTCGGCTTCATAAAACAGCAGGCCATTTTTTTTGGCATATTCAAGGTTTTTTAAAAACTCATTTTGGGCATCCATAAATTTACCCATATGCAGGTTAAGAATAGCGAAATAATTCATCGCCTGTGCCATGAGTTGGTGATTTTCAGGATTTATTTTTTTAAGGGCTTGTTCGATTTCCAGCAACCCGGAATATGGCGCCATCATCCGGTCGTAGATTCGGGAAACCACAAAATGCAGTTCAACAGGACAGTCAAAACCGTCAGCAATGGCAATTTCTTTGGCTTCCCAGGCATATGTCTTTGCCAGGTTAGCATTTGCGAGGCTATCGAGCGCCCAGGTAGCAGCCTGGGTGAGTAACATCATTTTTTGTTTTGAACCGGCAGCGCGGGCTATTGTGTCATCAAAGGAGCGTGTCTGAGAATAGGCAGGCAGGGTGGCAGTAAATAATACCACAGAAAACACGTAACCAATTGCTGATATCATCGCTCTTTTCATTGCCTGCTAAAATAGCGGCAAATGTAAACAAACAAAAATTTTATCCCCTGATTGCATTTACTGAATGAACCTGAGGATTTGTATTTTGCTGCTTTGGGCTTACAAATGGCGATTATCAGCGTGTTAATCAATGTTTCAGATTTCAGCACGCACCATTAACCATTGTTTTATGGAAAGAAATTTTCACAAGAATTTTACAGCACTCCGGTATGGCCAGCCATTTCCATTAATTGCATTGGCTAAAACTGAAAAATGCTTTTCTACCCTTGCAAATATGGAACCTTGTATGATGAAAAGTTTATATTTTCTTTGCCTTTTTGGCTGAATCAAGACCCTGTTGATGCTGCATTATCAATTCGCGGACATTTTTATATTTTTCCCAGTCAAACTTCCTCAAAAATGCAGCAGCAGCCTGAGCCCCTCGAACAAAAAGATCAATTTTGGAAGCGTTATCAATGCCAAAATTCAGCCAGTCGTGGTCGCCAATGTCGATTTGCTGAACCAGCATTTCGTAATCAGGATTACGAAGTATGAAATCGTAATCGTGCAAATGCCTGATTGAATTAAACATAGCTCCAAACAGATTGATGGGTGAACTGATTTTGTTTGGCTGGTTACGGTCAACACCAAGCCTTACACCAAACGTAGGCAGGCGGGGCACCACTGATTTATTATGAAAAACATCGATCGGGAAGTTCGACATCAGCCCGCCATCCACAAAATGAACTTTTTCGGGTATTGGGCCATAGTATTTTGCGAGTATTCGCCAATTATCCATTGCTTCGGGTCCATCTGGCAAATTTTCGATAACCATCGGGTGGAAGAAATAGGGCACCGACATGGAAGCCCTCACATACAACGCCGGATTAACCTCTTCGGGATTTTGCCAATACAAGGATGACATCCGCGGAAATTCAACCTTGGTTTCGGTGGTAAGGTCGGAACCAATAACTGCAAAACGGGGTTTGAGGCCTGCTGTTGTTTTTGACACGCCTTCTCTTATCTTTAAACCAGCGGGGGGTTGGCCAAAATGGGTCTCCAGGTCTTTTGTGGTTTTAACATCATTGCTTTTTAAAATCTCTGTAAGCCATTGCTGGAAATCATTGCCGGGATTAAGCCCCAGATCATTTTTCAGATTGTCAATTACCTGCACACCTTTTAAAATCATTTTTGCAACACCAGACTTTTTCACGATGGCCTGAACAACATCTTTTGCATCCTTGTCACCATCAACAAATTCCATTAAATCTTTGTTGGCCAGAATGTTGACCAGCCGTTCGGCTTTTGGTTGCGACACATCGCCAAGACCAGCCAGCAGCAAAGCATTAATTGAACCCGCTGATGTTCCTGCCAGGCTGAAAAACCTTAACCCCATCTGTTCCAATACATAATTATAACCTACCAGCGCCACCCCAAGAACACCCCCGCCTTCCATAACCAATTCAACATATTGATTTCCATTTTCATCAAGAAGATCGGAAAATGGTTTTTTGTCGATTCCCTCATCTTTCAGATCGCGGATAAGGTGATGCACTGCCGGATGTTCTGTAAAGTCTGTAATTTTCATAAGATTGTATTATTATGTTTTTAGTAAAACAATCTAACCAGACAAAAGTTTCCGGATACCAGAAAAAGCGCTGCTGCAAATGCCCGATTCAGATGAAGTTTTCATCTCTTTTCTGAAATCCATCAAAATAGTAATTGATTTGTGGTTAAATTTGTACTGTAAAAATTTCAAAAACTTTTGCCATGAGAATCATCAATCCGTTGTACGACAAAGCCTTTAAGTACCTGATGGAAAACGAAAAACTGGCTAAAAAGGTGCTTTCGGTAATTCTGGATATTGACGTAGTAGTAGTAAAACTTGAAAACCAGGAAACCGTTTTGTCATACGAAAGAAAATTACTCACCTTGTTCCGGCTCGACTTTAAAGCGGTGATTAAGGAAGCGGATGGTTCGCATAAAACAGTTCTGATAGAATTGCAAAAATCGAAATTTCCCACTGATATCCAACGCTTTCGCAATTACCTGGGCTCGGCTTACCTGGAAAAAGAAGACACACCGGGAAGTATGGTGGAGGAACCGGGTGCTAAATACGCCAAACCTTACCCCATTATTACGATTTATATTTTAGGATACAATCTCGATGATTTACCATTTCTGGCCGTGACCGTTAACCGTGACATCATAAATGCGGTAAACAAAGAAAAAATTCACGTAAAAAGCTTTTTTATTGAACAGCTTACTCATCAGTCGCACATCATTCAGGTAAGGCGTATCCCCGAAAAGCGGCGCACAAGGTTGGAAAAATTCCTGGTTTTCTTCAACCAGGCATGGTGCACCGAAAATGGTTTTATTATTGATTTGCAGGAGGTTCCCCGTGAATTTACTGATATTGCACGCTATCTTCAGGGACCAGTCAAGGATGAATCATTCCGACGAAATCTTATTGCTGAAGACCAACTTGACCTGATTTTTGAACTGCAGGAGAAAAAATTTCTTAGAAAAATTGAAGAATCTGAAAAAGAAAAAGAAGAAGAAAGAAAACAAAAGGAATCTCTTGCACGAAAACTTGCCATACAGTTGAAGAAATCAGGTGTGGCCACCGATGAAATTGTCAGGGAAACAGGCCTGACATCCAATGAAATTAGAAAATTATAGTACATTCATATCATAACATTTTTGGCAAACACTTATTAAATAGTAAACTAAACCGGGCTGCAAATGACACAACAGAAAAAAAACAGGGCAATTTTCCAATTTTTTTTCATCATTCATTTCTTATTAACTGGAATGTTATTCTCAGCCGAAAAACCATACGCTTTATCAGAGTCCCTCAAAAAAGCAGATGAATATTTTTCATCCCTCAGGTACGACAGCGCTGAGGTTTTGTATTTGAGGGCTATTCAATCAATTAAGCCTGAACTTGAAATGGAGTTGTACTGTAATGTAAAAAACAAATATGCTCTTTGCCTGCTTTGGCAGGATAAACTTGTGCAATCGAGGCTGGAATGTTACAAGAACCTGGAAACCTGTGTTCAAATGTTAGGGACTCATCATGTCATTACAGCTGATGCACATATCAACCTTGGGTGTTATAAAATGATGTCGGCCTCCTACGAAAATGTGGAAGCAAATTTTTTGATGGCTGCATTTATTTATGAAGATAAAAATGGGAAAAATCATGCTTCAGTAGCCAAAGCCTACGAATGGCTGGGGACTTATTTGGAATCGAATGCCGATACAGTTAAATCCAAAAAATATTTGATGAAGTCATTTCATCTCTGGAAAAAAATAAAAGGCGCCAACCATACCGATCTGGCTGAAATTTACAGGTATTTAGGCTTGTATTACAAACGATTCCAGGTTCATGATTCAGCCATATTTTGTTTTAATAAAGCCAAAGAGCTTTTTGACAAAAAGTATGGCCCTGCCAATTTTTTATCTATAAAATGCCTGAACAATCTTGCATCTGTTTATTCAGACCATCCCCCTATGCATGAAAAGATACTACCGACCTTTCAACATTGCTTAAAACTTGCTTCCGAGCAAAAATCACAACTACGAATGGCCTGGGTAATGACCTGGTACAATCTGGCAGACCATTATTCATCACAACAAAACTATGCCCTGGCACTCGAATACTTTAATAAGGTTTTGGCTTTATACTATCCTGATTTTAAACCTGAAAATATATTCGACAACCCCTCGGATGTGGCGGAAGACCCAAATCCAATTCCAATGCTGACTTTGCTTTCGAAAGCAAATGTTTATGCAAAAATGATTCAAGCCGATTCGTTAGAGAAAACAAAACTCCTAAAAGAAATTAACAAGTGTCATTTCCTTGCCGATCAAATTATTGATGAAAGACGTAATACACCCAATACACTTGATGATTTCCTGTTTTTTTCACACCGCCATGCTAAAATTTATTTTCACTTTGCCATCAATGCATTAAACACATACAACGAAACCGGAGAGGTACAATATTTTGATGAGGTGATACGGTATTTTTCTAAAATTAATCTTCAGGAAGACTTTTTACATGTACAGAAATCCACCCGCGAAGGAAATACCCTCCCCAAACATGTATCTGATAAAGAAATTTCTCTGCAAAAGGAAATTAACCAATTAAAAGCAACATTTTCATCCAATCCGGGGAGAAGGAAGACTGAAAGAGAATTGATTGAAAAAATAACTGAACTGCAATTTTTTAATCATCAGGTCTATCAGAAATATTACCAGTCGATAAAAACAAAAAACAGTGGCAGTACAATAACTGTCAGTAAATTACAATCACAACTCAGGCAGCATGAAAGCATCTTGTGGTATGTTGATTACAGAGAGGATAACACACCTGAGCCTGAAGAACTTTTTATATTTGCAATTAACAAACAAGAATTTTCAAACCACCTCGTCAAAGGCAAAAATACCTTTCGGCTGATAAAACGCTTCAACAATCTAATTTCTCAAATGGCGCCAACTGACAGCCTGAAATCACTCGGTTCCGAAATTTACCATCTCATCATCGAACCTGTTGAGAAAATTCTTTCCGGTAATATCATAATAATCCCCTCCGCACACATTGAAAGCTTGCCTTTTAATGCTTTGCCCGATTTGAAATATTCAACTCCGGAACACACTCCTTACTTTTTGGAGAACAGGATAATCAGAAAAGAGTTTTCGTTGGAACAAATCGAAAAAAATCTGAACCACGAATATGAGGTTTATATTGACAGTATTTTAACTGTTGCACCTGTTTTCGACAAAACACAAATCAAAGAAATTTCTCTTTTAACCAAGCGCGACACAAGTCTGATAAACCTTCCGGGAGCGATTGGTGAATGTAAGGAAATTTCGGAAATCTTCAACACCTACAAATTAATTGGAATTGAAGCAACCGAAAGTTCTTTTAAACAAATTTGTAACCGATTCCCCTGCATACACCTCTCAACACATGGCACCCCAGGTAATGGAGATAATGCAACCATGCAACTTGCATTTTCCAGAAATCATGATGATCAGAATGATGGATGGTTATCCTTTTATGAAATTCTAAATTTAGAGATAAACACAGATCTTGTGGTATTAAGTGCCTGCAAAACGGGACAAGGTAAGGTAAACAATGCCGAAGGCAGTTTAAATTTGGCTTGGGCATTCAACAAGGCTGGAGCAAATTCGGCTATCATCAGCCTTTGGGATGTTAACGATTATGCGAGTTCGCAAATCATGACCAGTTTTTACAAAAACCTTAGAAAAGGCATGGCCAAGCCGGAAGCTTTGCAGAAAGCCAAAATTGAATTTTTGAAACATCATGATGATGTGATGAACAACCCATATTACTGGGCTTGTTTCGATTATTATGGAAATGAATCGCAATTCATTATGAAAGACAAAATTAACCATTCAAAGACTCTCTTGATTTTCATGTTCGCTTCAATTGTCATCATCATCGTTTTAACTATCTTAAACAGACGAAAAAACACTACAATTTTTGGCGCAGAGAGAAACCTTACTTGATTTTACTAAGTATTTTTCCTGCATTAGCAGAATAGAAACCCTGCGCATCCACAATCTGCTGAAATACTTTCTTTGCATTAGCGGTGTCGTTCACCCGAAGGTAAGCCAGGCCGAGCAGCCAGCGCGACGGGTGCAAATATTTACTGTCAGAAATGTTTTGCAGATTCAAAAACAAGGGTATTGATTCCTGAGCTTTACCTGATGCCAGCAAGGCATTGGCCAGGTAAAAGCCTGCATCCTGATTTACCGGATCATCGTTCAGAAGCCCTTGAAAATATATGGCTGCTGAATCGTACATTTTTAAATCATAAAACAAAAGCCCCTGATTCAATTTATTTATTCCTGAGCTTTTCATCGTCAGGATGTTGTTGTACGGCGAATAGTACTTATTAAACAGCCTTTCAGCAGTAACCGGTCGAAAAACAAACCACGATACAGCCACAAAAACCACGAGCAAAGCAGCCACTAAGAAAAACCTGAATGATCCGGAATGAAACATGTGCCTGATTTTGTCAGATTGCTTTTCTTCAACTTTATCATTTTCAGGATTATGGATGCCTTTCGACAGGCGTTCAAGATAATCATAATTCCCGGTGATGACTTCTGCAAAATCCAGAATTTCGGTTTTGCAGGACTCACATTCCTCAAAATGCTTTATTACCGATGGTGAAAGCCCTGTCGGTTCTTCTTTCGATACGATGCTTTTGGCATACATCGCAATTGTTTCATCATTTAAATGACCACTGTAGTCAAAATAAACCATCTCCTTCATCTCCTTTATCACCTCTTCTTCATACTTTTTACTACAATCTACCATTTTCAATTGTGAAACTGGATTTATTTATCGTAAAAATCTTCAAAATATTTTTCAACAAGAATCTTTAATGTTTCGCGATCAAAGTTCATACCGTAAGTTTTATTCAAATAATTAACCAGATGAACTATTTGCTGGTTTGTCCACCGCCAGTACGATTGAGCGCTGGTATCAACGTTTTCGGCCTTGTTTAAAACAGGGCGGATATACTGCATTCGGGTGAAAATTCCACGCAGGTTTTCACCAACCTGCGCTGGTTTTTCAGCTATCGTTTTCAACAATAAGGCATCATAGGATGTTTGATGGTTCCAGAACAGTCGTTTTAAATCTATCGTACTGATTTTTATTGACATAACAACCTTCAGACAAACAACCAGTTTGTATTTCGAAACACCGTAAGCACAAAGCATTAAGGTAAAAATGCGGAAAATATCCTCCACAATCACATTGTCGAGGGCAACCGCATCCTTGCTGATGTCGGTGTTTTTCCCATCTGGATCAGCAAAATGCCGGTTGTATCTGAATTCCTGTTCCCACTGGCTGAAACAATCGTTTTTAATAATCTTCCACAGGTAATTCCGGAAGTTCATTTCCGGATCATATTGCATCAGAAAAACTTGCTTTTTGTTTAACAGATTCTCAAAAACCTGCTGACAAATGTCATCCCTGAATGATGACAAACTGGGCCTTAACCTTACCTTGTCATCTACCAGCTTGTCAACCAAAGGCTTGTATTTCAAAACCAACGTCTTGAAATCACTTTTTAAAAGATGCACATCTTCATCCTGGCTGTATTCAACCACAACATCTTTCAGAATTTTTGAATAATAGGTAAGAAAATCGGTCATACCCTGATAAGTAATTAAACGCAGGGTAGCGGCCTCCGACAACATGAGGTTAAGCATTTCGGCCTCTGCCAAGTGTTTGTGCTTTTTATCAAGGTGACCCGAAAACCAGGATTTGCGAACGAGAGAAAGCAAATAAGCCTCATGCCGCACCAAGAATTTTTGCGGATCGGATTTCCATATTTCAAAATCGCTGGTCACTGGTTTTACTGGCTGTTTTAAATACCCCGTTGCGAAAATAGCAACTTCTTTTGAAAAACAAATTCGTGATTAAGAAAAAAATGGATGATCCGGTTCCAATTTAGCCAGGGAGAACTGTAGATAAAATAAAAAACAAAACAGCATTTCATGGCAACGGATAATGAAATTTACATCAATGAGCTGGTCAATTCGCAAATTGTGGCTATGTACCTGTATGACACATCGTTACAAAAACACGTCTGGCACAATGGCCGGTTCAGCACCCTTTTGGGCATTAAAAATCCGGAATTGGCAGAAAATCCAATAGAATTTGCCCGTAAAAAATACCATCCCGACGACCAGAAAATGATCCGTCAGCGGCTTGAACATTTCAACCATCACGACATCTGGGAAGGTTATTACCGGATAAAACATGCCAACGGCCATTACATCTGGGTGCTCTCGAAAAACCAGGTTTTAAAGCGGGATGAAACAGGCAGCCCATTGCTGATCGGTGGGTTTATGACCTCAGCCAATAACCACCCCGAAAGCCATCATCAGCTTTTCATCATGGCCCGTGAAGAAATGCAAAGGCTGAATCAAAGCAAAATCAGTCTGCTGACCAACCGCGAAAAGGAAATCCTCAGCCTTGTGGCTGTTGGGGAGAGCTACACACGCATTGCCGTATTGCTTACCATCGAGCCCGACACCGTAAACCGCCACCGCAAAAACATTCAGCAAAAGCTTGGATTACACAATATTGCATTGTTGGCATGCTTCGCAAAAGAGGCAGGGCTGGTGTAAAAGATTACCCAATTGGGGAATTGATTTTCCAAATTTTTTAGAATAGGTTCGCCGCCCAATTAAAAATTTTTTTAAACTTAAAATAGATACGAATATGAGAAATTTTTATTTATTACTGGTTTTCATGGCATCAATTATTATAGAGATGCCACAGCTATTTTGTCAGACGACTAAACAGGTAACTTTTTGGCTTGATGCATCTTCTATCATCAACAACAATTCTTTTAACCCTGAAACCGATTTTCTGGACATGCCCGGCTCAATGAATGGCTGGGAAGGATTCAATTCAGGAAATGAATACTTATTAACCCCGGCTGAGACTCCTGGATTTTATCAAATAACCCTCAATAATTTGTATGTTGACACAGTTTACTGGTTTAAATTCAGGATAAATGGCGATTGGAATACCTGTGAATTACCAGGTGTGGGTAACGACAGGAACTTAACTGTCAAATCGTGGGTTTCGGAGTTTATGTGTGTTTGGGATGTGCATGGTGTGCATGAAAATTTTCTTCAATCCGGATTTTCATCTAACAAGCAGATCATAGAGACTGGTCAGACTGTAAATTTTTATGATAATTCTCTTGGAAATGCGACAACATGGCTTTGGCAATTTGAAGGTGGTAATCCAGCGACATCTACAAATCAAAATCCGGTTGTAACTTATTCCTCAGCCGGTATTTTCAAAGTAAGTTTAAAAGTAACCAGCACAACCAATACAAATCAAAAGGAAATTGATGGCTACCTCAGAGTGATGACATCTCTTCCTGACACTTTATGGAAAGAAGATTTTGAAGGTGACTGGACGCAAAACTGGCATACAGACTATGGAACATGGGAGGCCGGCATCCCTACAAGTGGACCTGGCAGCGCATTTAGCGGGCAAAAATGTGCTGCAACCAATCTTAGTGGCAACTACAATGACGATTTACAAACCCGATGGATCAGGCATACAAAATTCACCGTTCCCAATGCATCATTAAACCCTCGTTTATGTTTCTGGCAATGGTTTTCTTCAGCCTCTTATGATTATTGTCAGGTTCAGATTAAAGTCGATGGAAATGCAGTCTGGACAAATCTCAATAGCCCTGTTTATGGTTCAGGAAGTGGAGTATGGTCAAAATGCGACCTGCAATTATCTTCTTATTCAGGCCAATTGGTAGAAATCGCATTTTTATATTCTTCTGAATGGCCAAATGTGGATTTAGGATGGTATGTTGATGATGTTTCAGTTGTATTTGGTAACTATGAGATGGTAAATACGGAGGATTTTGAGGTTGGTTTTCACAATTGGTACTCTGATTGTGGAACGTGGGAGATCGGAAAGCCATGCTCTGGACCATGTTTTACTCCTTTTGGAGATAAATGTGCCGCTACTGTATTAAACGGTAACTATTTTGATAATACCTGCACATCAAGATTAATTAGTCCTTACATGACTGTACCAAATAACACCGAAAATCCAAGACTAAGATTTTGGCACTGGTTTACTTTTTCCTCTTATGATTATGGAAAAGTGCAGGTAAAACGAAAAAATTCAGCTGTTTGGGAAGATGTCAGCAATCAATTATATGGATCAAGTAGTGGTGTATGGACCTACAATCTGATTGACCTTTGTGATTTTTCTGGTGACATTATTCAAATTGGATTCCTGCTTTACAGTGAATGGCCAAACACCAGTAGTGGTTGGTATGTTGACAAAGTATTTATTGAAACAGGCGAATACGCATTAACTGGTAATATTGGTTGGGAAAATGGTTTTGAAAACTGGTATGTCGATGCAGGAACCTGGAACATAGGTACTCCTACTTACGGCCCTTCAGAGGCATTTAAAGGAAATACTTGTGCCGGAACAAATGTGGCTGGTGAATATTGGGATGACGCGTGTTCATCAAGGCTAATAAGCCCTTATGTAGTTGTTCCTGGTTCAGCCCAAAATCCAAGGTTAACTTTCTGGAATTGGTTCTCATTTTCTTCTTACGATTATGGCAAAGTACAGTACAGAGTTAAAAATAGTGAATCATGGCTTGACTTATCAGCAAATATTGTAGGTACCAGCAGCAATATCTGGTCGTTTGTTTCAATTGATTTATCAGCCTTGTCTGGATCTGAAATTCAAATAGGATTTTTGATTTATTCTGAATGGCCCAACACTAGTTCAGGATGGTATCTCGATGAAATTAACATTAACCAAGCAAATTCAAAACCAATCATCAGTTTTTCTGCGAATCTGACTGAGGCTAACATTTCTAATTCAGTTTCAGAAAAAATTACCTTTACTGATCATTCAGCCAACTCTCCCACTTCCTGGAACTGGACTTTCTCACCAAACAATGTTACTTTCGTTGAATCCACTGCAGCTACTTCACAAAATCCAAAAGTAAAATTTACACAGCCTGGACAATATTCTGTAACACTTACAGCGACAAACGCTTATGGCTCAGGGATAAAAACATACCAAAACTATATCACCGTTAATCAAAGTATACCTGATCCAAACATGGGAATTGTTGCGTATTACCCTTTTAACGGCGATTATCTGGATTACAGCGGAAATGGCAATCACGCTCAGAAGTTAGGCAATGCCGGATTTAGTGCAGGTGTATCAGATCAGTGTCTTTATATTGGAAATAATGCTACAGATGCTGTTTCATTACCCATTTCAATATTAAATAACGTAGGTGATTTCGGGATAGCATGCTGGGTTAAGCTCAATACCATTCATACAACAGGAACTTTAGCTTGCAACGAGTTATTCTCAGGAGCACGTGAATCCAACAACAACGTTTTTCAGATCAATTATTGGGAAAATTCCTGGCATTTTGATATTGAAGATAATCCGGATTATAACCTGAATACTCCTGCAACTGCCAGCACCTGGCAACATCTGGCAATTTCACGCAGAGGAGGCCAACTTGAATGTTATGTAAATGGCGTATTTCAGATCAATTTACCAGTTTCTGAAGCATTGACATATTTTGAGGCTGGAGGGCTATTGATTGGTCAGGAGCAAGATTGTCTTGGGGGATGCTTTGCTCAGAATCAATCATTGGCAGGTAATGTCGATGAAGTTTATATCTATTGCCGGGCACTCGAATATGCTGAAATTCTGGAATTGTATGCTGGTGGATATCAGCTGCAGGCAAATTTTTCAGCCGACCCAACATCGGGCAACAATCCATTAACAGTTCAATTCAATGACCTTTCCAATGGTTTACCTCTAACCTACAACTGGGATTTCGGGGACATGACCATTCAATCATCGGAGCAAAACCCTGTACATACATACGAAACTCCCGGAGATTATTCTGTAACACTCACCATAACAAACAACACTCGCCAATCTACAATGATTCAAAGCGAATTAATTACGGTTTACTCACCTTTCACAACTGATGAACTATTCTTAAATGCAGGATGGAATCTTGTTTCATTTGACATTAGCCCAACCTTTGATACACCAGAATTTGTTTTTAGCCAATTGATTGCCACTGGTAATCTGATAATGGTTACAGGTTTTCAAAACCAGCAAGGGGTGTTTTACAATCCTGCCGGACCTCCTTTTTTAAATACACTTCAGCAACTCATAGATGGTGAAGGCTATTGGGTAAAGGTTCAAAATGCAACAAGTTTTGCACTTCAGGGTGAAGATTTTCCAGCGAATTTTTCAATCGATTTAACTTCAGGATGGAATTTAATCGGCTACTGGCCACAAGAAACAACAACTCCAGCTCAGGCTTTCGCAACCCTGATATCGGCAGGTATTTTGCAAATGGTAACCGGCTATGATCAGGGCGGACAATTTTTCAATCCATCCGGACCTCCATTTTTAAACACATTAACTGAAATCAAAAACGGCTTTGGGTATTGGATTAAAGTGAGTGAAAATTTTGAGAATTTTTCTTACTCAACAGGTTCCTGGGATTGTGGCGAGCTTCTGTTTGATCCACGTGACGGGCAGACGTATGAAACTGTGCAGATTGGTAACCAATGCTGGATGGCAGAAAACCTGAATACCGGAATAATGATTTCTGCAGGTACATCGGCTCAAACAAACAATGGGATCATTGAAAAATATTGTTATGGCGATGCAGAATCAAACTGCGTTTCAAAAGGTGCTTTTTATCAATGGGACGAATTGATGAATTATTCAGCTATTGAATCAGGTCAGGGAATTTGCCCAACCGGATGGCATGTTCCCTCAGAAAGTGAATGGTGCACAATGGCAAATGGAATTGACCCTATTTACAACTGCGGTTATAATTGGAATGGGAATAACATTGGCATCAATCTGAAACCAGGTGGAACAAGCGGTTTTGATGCTTTGTACACAGGCTCATGGCACAATGGTTTTTACTGGGCTATGAATAATGGAATTTATTACTGGTGTTCGACTTTATCCGGGGAATATGGTATATTTTTTCACATGAACTTAGATGCTGGAACCTCTCAACTGTTGTACAAAGACGCATTCCAAAACACATTTGGTTTCTCAGTAAGATGCCTAAAAGATTAGTCAAGTCGATCCGAAATACTTTTTCATATTTCACCCAGCTTATGAAAACATGTAAATCAGCATTAATGATGATGTTAATTGTTGGAGGTTTAATTGCAAATTCGCAAACTATCAACATCAACGAAGGCCTGGTCGCTTCTTACCCCTTCAATGGAAATGCCAGCGATGAAAGCGGCAATGGGAATCACGGTTTTGTCAACGGTCCGGTTTTATGCGCCGACAGGTTTGGCAACGAACAATCTGCCTATTATTTTGACGGGATTGATGACGAAATCATTGTGGGTAACTCCTCAAACCTAAACCCATCAGCCATAACCATAGCTTTTTGGATTATGCCTCAAGAATTGACCTGTTTCGATACTTTTATCACAAAAGGAGGAAATGCACAATATTCAGGTCAAACTTCTCAGTACACGTTGTACTATTGCAGCCTCCTACGATACCTCTCCATTGATTACTATTACTCAAATTACCAATATTTCTCAAACAGTCCACTGAATACTGATACCTGGCAGTTTGTGGTAATGACACACAGCGGAACCACCGTGAAGTTTTACATAAACGGAAACCTCGATAATGAAATCACCAATGCATCTCCAATGGCAAATCCTACCGCCCAGGATTTGTACATCGGGACTGAAGAAAACCATCGGAGCGACCTGTTTTATCATGGTATAATGGATGACATCAGGATTTACAACCGGGCTTTAGCTCAAGAAGAAGTCACAGCCCTTTATCAGATGATATCAGATACAATTCTTTTAAAGCAGGGGTGGAACCTGATTTCTTTTGATGTTATCCCTGATCATGATTCTGTTCAGTCAGTATTTGCTTCCATAATAAATACCGGGAACCTAATTTCAGTGACAGGTTTTCAGAATCAGACAGGGGTTTTTTATAATCCAAACGGGGCGAAATTTTTAAATACCCTTCACAATCTGGTCCCTGGTGAAGGTTATTGGGTAAAAGTTACAGCTGAAGACACCTTAGTTTTATCGGGGCAACCTTTCTCTTTAGATTTTACCTATGACCTAACAATTGGATGGAATTTGATCGGAAATTGGCATATTGAGCAACAAAACCCTGAAAATGCCTTTGCAACTCTAATCGCCGACAGCATTCTGCAAATGGTGACCGGATACGAGCAAGGTGGTCTTTTCTTCAACCCATTAACACCCAATGTAAACACTTTGTCAGAAATAAAAAATAGTTTCGGTTATTGGGTGAAAGTGAGTGAAAACTATGAAAATTTCACGTATGGGTCAAACCTCTGGAATTGTGGGGATGTGTTAGCAGATATTAGGGATGGACAAACCTACAAAACCATCCAGATTGGCAATCAATGCTGGTTTGGAGAGAATCTGAACTTTGGTGAGATGATTGTCACCACCGAAAACCTCCAATCGAACAATGATGTAGCAGAAAAGTACTGTTACAATAACGATACCTCGTTGTGCGAAATCTATGGAGGATTGTATTACTGGGGCGAACTTATGAACTACTCACCATCCAGTTCATCAAATCCCAGCGGTGTGCAAGGTTTATGTCCAACCGGATGGCATGTTCCTTCTGATGCTGAATGGTGCGAATTATTTACTTTCCTTGATGGAACTGTTGATTGTAGTTATTTCAGTGGATTAACCGGAACGACTGTTGGAGGAAGCATCAAAGAACCAGGTACTGCACATTGGTCACCTCCTAATACAACAACAATTACAGAAAGTGGATTTGATGCATTACCTGGTGGTGGATTTACACCCTTCGGTAACAACTTCTATGAGTTGTCACTGGGTTGTCATTTCTTCTCGTCAACCCAAAGCAGCTTAACAGGTGAATATGAACATAACTTTTACTACGATACTGAACAATTATATCATGGTTACACCTGGATGAATGGGTACGCATGCTCACTGCGATGTGTTAAAGATTGAATTACAGATAAATATTTTACATAATAATTTTTAAATTAATTTAAAATGAAAACAATTGCACAAAGAATTTTGGTGATTACATTATTAATTTTTTCAATTAGCCTGATAGGACAAACTACAGTTGGCCCCTACACCTTCTACCCGACCAATGTTGGTGGGACAATGCAGGGACAAGCACAAATTAACGGAGTTGCAGCATCGGCGGGCGACATTATCGCCGCATTTTCACCCGATCCGGTGGAGTGTGTTGGCGCAGCCACGGTTACCATGTATGGGGGTGTTGCTTACATCAATTTTGTCATCTATGGCGATGATGGCGCTGGTCATGGTATGGCTGCCGGTGAAGCTTTTACCTTGAAGCTCTACGATGTTTCAGCCACCACAGAATACACCTATAGCACTGCATTAACAGGTTGGCAAAACACCATGTTTGCACCTATGCCGGGTTTTGACAACCCAAATACGGTTTATAATTTCCTCTCTTGTATCGGAAATGTTACACCAACCAATCAAAACGTATCTGCAACATCCGGATCAACGACATTTTCAATCACATCGAACACAACCTGGACTGTTGCCGATAACGCCACATGGCTCACTGTATCACCATCAAGTGGCAGTAACAACGGGACGATTACAGCCACCTACTCCTCCAACAACACAGGAGCAGTGCGGACAGCAAACATAACTGTGACCTTTGGAAGTACGTGTTCACCTGTGGTTGTCACCGTCACTCAGGCAGCATGTTCGATGACTGTAACTCCGACTGTTCAAAATGTTCCAGCGTCTCCGGGTGGAACTACAACATTTACTGTTAACACCACCTGTTCATGGACAGCATCTGAAAGTGCGAGCTGGTTTACCATTTCGCCGACAAGTGGAACTGGCAATGGTACGATTACAGTGACCTATGATGCCAATACAGGCGCTCAACGTTCTGCAAATATATCGGTGAATGTAACCGGACTTCCAACAACCACCGTACAAGTTGTTCAGGCAGGACAATGTTCCTTAACAGTTACCCCAGCTTCCCAAAACGTAACCGCCTGTTCCGGAACTACCACATTTTCATTAAATACTACCTGTGCCTGGACGGTGGCAGAAAGTGTTTCGTGGTTTACTGTTTCGCCCATGAGCGGCACCGGAAATGCAACACTAACCGTTACCTACGATGCCAATGCCGGCGTTGCCAGATCGGGTAATCTTACCGTAACTGTCACGGGTGTTACACCCGTAACTGTATCAGTTAACCAGTCAGCATGTTCCCTTACTGTTACTCCTGCCAACCAGAATGTAACGTATTTATCGGGTACCACCACTTTTTCTGTCACAACCTGCAGCAACTGGACGGTAACTGATAACGCATCCTGGCTGGCTGTCAGCCCGGCAAGCGGAACCGGAAATGCTACCATCACAGCAACCTATTCGGCCAATAGCTCCTGTGTTGACAGGGTTGCCACAATTACAGTGGTTGGATGCGGCAGCACGATCTCAGTACCGGTTACTGTCACCCAGGCGTTCCAGCAAAAAACCATTACCGTGGCCTCCGAAAATCCCGCTTCCGGTGTACCCATCACGGTAACTCCCAATGACGTTAACGGTCAGGGCAATGGTACCACACAATTTACCAGAACCTACTGTTTTACTTCCAGTGTAACCCTCACCGCACCTACTTCCACGAGTGGAAATACGTTTACAGAATGGCAAAAAAATGGCTCTTTTTTCAGCATTAATCCTTCAATTACCTTCACAGCATCTGCAAATGATACTTACAAGGCAGTGTATGAAAATACATTATCTGTTTCTCTGCCCGACACAACTGTCCTGTATGCCTCTACGGTTGAAATACCTGTTTATGTTACCAATACTTCGGGCTTGGGAATTCTTTCATGTCAGTTTACCGTAAATTTTGATAATACGGTAATTGTTCCTGCCAGTCCATATTATCTGACATCCGGTACACTCACCGGAACTGCAGGTTGGACATTTGCTGCAAATGCGGGTAACCCGGGTCAAATAATCATTGCAGGGGCTGGTTCAACTGTCCTGAACGGGTCGGGGAAATTATTAAAATTAAAATTTAATGTCGTTGGAGACAGAGGCGATCAAACACCCCTTGACTTTATCGATTTTGATTTCAATGCGGGTAATCCTGTTGCAAACACAGTCGATGGCTCGTTACTTATTCAGCCAAAGGTGTGTGGTGATGTTGATTTAAATACCTTAATTCAGGCATACGATGCCTCATTAGTTTTACAATATGTGGTCGGCTCCATAACATTATCGCCTCAGGCGCTTATCAATGCTGACGTTGATGAAGATGGATTTGTCACCGCTTTTGATGCCGCACTAATACTCATCCATGTGGTTGGAGGCACTCAACCCGTTCCCACCTGTTTTACAACAGATCAGGGGTTCTATGCAGGAGTTCCGGACAGATACATATTTAAAGCCAAACTGATTAACCTGGCATCCAACAGTTATCTTACAACGGCAGATATTGTGCTCGAAGGCATAAGGGAAACCTCACAGGTTTTTGGTGTTTCGTTCGATATTTACAGCCCTAACGCCCAAATAAATGCCCTCACCTTCCCCGATATGCCCAATGGCTACATGATGGCCATGAATCCAACCGATGGTCACACCTACAGGGTAGCCATTATCAACACCAACGGTGTATTGACAGATGATTTGAAGATGCACCTCGAAATGACAAATTTTGGCGATGGCGCTATGTTGAGCATGAGCAACATTGTTATAAATAACACCGAAATGCCTGGAATCAGGCTAAATGGACCAGTTTCAGCCGAAACCACAGTTTCAGAATCGCTGATCGTATATCCAAATCCATTTAATTCAACAACCAACATCACCTGGGAAGTCAACGAAGATTCACAGGTAGTTCTTGAAGTATTGGATATGTTTGGAAGGAAAGTGACTACGCTTGCAGACCAATTCTACACAAGAGGCTTCTACAATGCAGTGTGGAATGGCGAAAACAAATCAGGGCACAAAATGCAACCCGGCTGGTATCTGGTTAAACTAACCGCTGAGGGCACATGTCAGCAAATAAAAATTAATCTGATGCATTAAATTTCATAACCGTTAGCTAGTAAGCAACCTTTCACAGCTATCTTCACCTTTCGGTGTAAAGGTGAAGATAGCGCCTGTGAAAGGTATTTAAACCGGAATATGTCATTCCGGAAAATAATAAATTCATAATCTTAAAAAGAACAACAATGAAGAGCCTTTACACTTTTATAATTGCTTTTATTCTCTTGACCTTTAACGGTGAGGCACAGGTTACGGTAACCCTTCCCAATTTATTAATTTCTGACCCACCGGGCACAACGGTTGAAATACCAATTACTGTTGACGACCTTTCAAGTTTAGGTGTTACAGCCTACCAGTTTGTTTTTCACTACGAATCTTCAGTATTAATACCCAAATCCCCTTATTTTCAGGCAGCATCAACCCTAACAGGTGAAACCGGAATGCTGGTTGTGGCAAATGCCAGCAACCCCAACCAGGTGAATATTGCAGCCGCTGGCTCCGTCCCTTTGGAAGGAGAAGGCACGTTGCTTATGATGATTTATGAAACCGTTGCAACAGAAGGAAGCAGTTCACTTGAATTGTCAGATTTCTACTTTAATGCCGGAACCCCAACAGCAAACCTTATAAATGGTTCATTTACAATTTCTTCATGTATTCCCGAAAACCATTTTTTATTGCTGCCGCCTGGCTGGTCGGGTATTTCTTCCTATTTAACACCGGTGAATCCTGACATGGTTAATATGTTTTCACCCATTGTGGACAATTTGCTTATGGTCAGCAATTATTCCTTTACCAATCAATATTCGCCGCCAAACGCAATCTTACCAACTGAAAATTGGGATGCATCACAGGGGTACTTCATAAAAATGGATGCTGAAACAGTATTTGTTTTATCGGGCTGTGAGACTGAGGAAAAAACAATTATACTGAATGCGGGTTGGAACCTGGTTCCAGTGGTTTCTAACTGCATTTATTTTGCAGAAGAAATTTTAGCCGGTCTGGATTTTGAAATTGTTCAACAAGCCGCCGGCCTGGAAATGTACTGGCCTGAACACAACATCCAAAACTTGTATTTTTTAGAGCCTGGCAAGGCGTATCTTATTAAAATGAACAGCCCCGGAAATATGACCTTTCAGGGTTGTCCTTAACCTCAAATACTGTTAAAAACATGAAATACATTTTGTTATGAAAAGACATGACCCGATCATTCTTTTGATATTAGGCCTTAATTTCTTTTCTTTTTTTGGAATTGCTCAACAAACTACTTTACAAAATGGAAAAGATTTAACAAGTTTAAAAAATCAGAAGATTATCAAACCAATATGTCAGTCAGGCTTTATTGACAAATATGAAAATGCTGTTACAAAGAGTGGAAAATTTGATTACTACCTGGAACTTCTGCCGGGAACAAGTTTTACAGGATCATGGTATTTTTGGGTGACAGGATCAGGTTCTATGGCTGCTGATCTTATCGAATCTCCTGAGGTTGACTGGTTGCTTTTAACACCAACCCAGTTTACCGATTACGCCGATGGAATTGCAACAAAAGTTGATTACATATTTTCAATACCGAATAATCCAACATTTCTCAGCACTACTATTATAGATCAGAACGGGAATTGGGAACAAATGAATATCAGTGTATTGGTGACAAATCATCCAAATTTAAATTTAAATATCTATGATGAACAGATTGAGGCAAACGAATTGTTTGAAAACATCTTTCAAGATCAATGCCCAACATATTTCTACTGGGCTTTGGATGATCAATATTACTATCCAACACAAATGATGTTCAATTATCTTGAATATCCTGACCAAACATGGTTTTCAGTGCAACCGTCAAACTTTTTGTTGTACCCTGATGAAAGCAATTATGTGACTTTCAGCGCAAACATACCCACAACAGGGTTCGATACAGTTTTAATATTCAAACAAAAACAGCATTATACATATCCTGTCTTTCATCAGTACAACTTTGAAGTAACTGAAAGTTCAACCCTGGACGTTCAGCCTGCAAACCGGGACGTTTCATCCTCAGCCGGCACAACAACGTTTTCAGTAACTTCCAACACTACATGGACTGTAGCAGAGAGTGTTTCATGGCTAAGCGTCACCCCAATGATCGGAAATGAAAACGGAACCCTCACGGTGGTATATAACGAAAACACTACTGCTGCCTCAAGAACAGGACAGATAACTGTAATGACCAGTGATGGTAGTGTTTCTACCAATGTAACAGTCAACCAGGCAGGAGCCTGCTCACTTTCAGTAACGCCGGTAAGCCAGAACGTTGCTTATACCACTGGTTCGACTTCATTCACCATCACCTCCAATACCTCATGGACTGTAACTGATAACGCATCCTGGTTATCAGTTTCGCCAGCCTCCGGTACAGGGAATGGTACAATAATAGCAACCTTTTCCGAAAACACCAGCAGCGCATCCAGAACAGCTCTCATTACCATAAACGGGTGTGGGAATTCTTTTACCGTAACTGTTATTCAGGCAGGTAATTGCACGTTCTCATTTTCGCCTGCCAGTCTGAATTTGCCTCCCGAAGCAGGTTCAACCAACATTCTCATCACATCCAATGGTACATGGAGCGCTTCTGAGAGCCTGTCGTGGTTATCATTGTCACCGTCATCCGGCACAGGTAATGCTACAATCGCTGCCACTTATTCAGCCAACGCTGGTTCATCACGAACCGGAGTAATAACTTTTGACGCCTGTGGAACTCAATATACAATGACAGTTTCACAGTCTGCAACATGCTCATTTTCAATAACTCCATCAGCACGTAATGTTCCGTACACACAAGGAAACACCACATTTTCGATTACTTCGAACACCTCATGGACCGTTACAGACGATGTGACCTGGATGACAGTTGGTCCATCCAGTGGTACCGGAAACGGAACAATCACAGCTTACTATTCAACAAATAATTTTACCTCGACCCGAACTGCCACAATATCAATTCAGGCTTGTGGCACTACCTATACCGTTACGGTGATTCAGGCCGAACCACCCTGTAGTTTCAGCATTTCACCCGTCAGCCACGAAGTTGCTTACACATCAGGTGGTGTATATTTCTACATCTATTCGAACAGCACCTGGAGCCTGACCGACGACGCAGACTGGCTTACGGTTACACCTACGAATGGCATTGTAAATGGCATTCTTACCGCATCATTTACCGCTAATACAGGCAATTCAACCCGAATTGCCACCATTACCATTTACACCTGTGTCAATTCATACACGGCAACAGTCACACAAACGCCCAACTGCTCATTTTCGGTTTCACCTGCCAATCAGAATGTTGGTTATCAGGCAGGACAAGTAACTTTCACAATTACCTCCAATAATTCCTGGACTGTTTCTGATGATGTTGGGTGGTTAACCCTTTCACCAACATCAGGAACAAACAATGGTTCGGTGACGGCAGATTTTGAAGAAAACACAACCCCATCAGCCCGTGTTGCAACGCTGTCATTCAATGCATGTTCTTCTTTATACAACGTTACCGTGACACAGGACGTTCCTTCCAACATTTTTGACATCATCCCATTAAACGCAGGCTGGAATCTCATTTCCTTCGATGTTTATCTGAACCCGGATACGCCGGCTGATGTTTTTCAGCAAATTATATCCTCAAATAACCTTCAAATGGTCACTGGCTTTCAAAATCAGATTGGAGTCTTCTTCGATCCGGATGGTCTTCCGTTTTTAAATACTTTGCAACACCTGAATGAAGGCGAAGGCTATTGGGTAAAAGTAAATAATGCGGCTAATCTGGTTGTTTACGGGCCGCCTATTCTGAACGATTTCACCCTTGACCTGTCAACAGGCTGGAATTTAATCGGCTACTGGCCGCACACCAATACGACGCCTGAAATCGCTTATGCAGAACTCATTGCTGCCGGCGTACTTATCATGGTAACAGGATATGACGATGGCGGGAAATTCTTTGATCCCAATGGCCCTCCATTTCTAAACACCCTGAATTCTATTGAAAATGGCCGGGGCTATTGGGTAAAATTGAGCGCTAATTTTCAAGGCTTTACCTATCCTTAAAAGAAAATCAATGATAAACCTCAAACTAACTGATACCTAAAAAATCCATTCATAACCCCCACAATTGCCAGCCACTCTCCTCCGGAGTGGCTTTTTTTGTTTGCAGGCTATTTTTTTCAATAATCAGACTCAGATGAACAAAGTGATGATTATGCGCAATGCGCACCTCATATTCCTGGAGTTTTGCTGAATCAGGTCAAATATCCTCATCCCAACTCCATAAAAAAAGGATTAACCATTTCTCAAGAAACAGGCTGTCTTTTTTTTCTAAAGAAAATAACGCATACCACAGCTTTACATAATTCTTATCAAATATGTAACATTCATGGAACAGGTTCGGAATAATATTGTAACAAATACTTATTTATAAAAAGTTGTTTAATAATAGTTACATTATTTTTACATTTGTAATCAGTTATATTCAAGTACTCAATCATATTATGGCAAGAATTAAAGACAGCATTTTTGGAGGAGTCTCAGGGAAAATAGGCAATGTTGTGAGTTGCTGCAGGTATGGTAAATATTATCTGCGCACCCTTCCGGGCGAGGTTAGGCAGCCCAATACACAAAAGCAGTTGTCGCAGCGGATGCGTTTTGCTTTGGTGCAGGAGCTGTTGCAATCCATTAGTCAGCATTGCAGGGTGGGTTTTGGCGCCTATGCTCAGGGGCGTTCGGCCTACAATGCAGCCATGTCGGCCAACCTGAAGAATGCAGTTACAGGCGATTATCCCGATCTGCACATCGATTTCTCGAAAGTACAGGTGAGCAAAGGAACCCTTGCCATGGCAGCAAATATTACGATGCAACGTACATATAATGATAGCATTACCATTGCCTGGCAAAATACCATAGAGGCAAAAACCGGGAATCATTCGGACAAGGTTGTGGTATTGCTTTTGACCACCACTCCGTTTTCGTTCATTTCTTCATTTACAGATGAAAGACGAATGGCCGGCCAGGTTTCCATTCCGCTGCCGCCAGACTGGAAAAGCACCGTTATTCATGGTTACCTGAGTTTTATCACCGCAGATATCATAACCGGCAACATGCTTGCGCAGCATATTTCGGATAGTGCGTATTGCGGTGAAATAACTGTTTAAAAACACTTTACATCAAGTATTATATTCCGTTTGATCTGAAAAATTACATTCAGGAAAACAATTTTTCCCATCTGCATCGCAGGTAATTTCATCTCACCTTTTTTACCTGATTTTACTTTTTCATGACATTCGCTTGTTTGTCAGATAGAGAACCTGTCAACACAAGTACTATATAAAGATGCTATTTGTTTTGCATTAACAAATTCTAGTTCCAACGAAAAATCAATCCAATTTAACCCCAACCCTAAAGGGAGTTTGGATTGATTTTTCTGCATTTTCCCTTTAGGGCAAGGGTAAAAAATGCAGAAAAATCAAATCTGTTAAAGTAGAATTAGAATCATATTCAACGAAAAACGTGCAATGTTGAATTATCTGACAAGAAACAATACATCAACAACCAGGATTCTTTTCATTTTTCACAAAATGCAGTAAGGTTAGCATTACCCGCAAATTCATTGAAAAAAAATTCGGTCAAAATTCCAATTCCTTGTGTTCGGTTAGTAAATAATAATGATAACGCCTGGAGAAAAATGAAGCAGAATATTCCGTGCCTGCTTGAAAATGGGTATCCGGCCTACACGGCATGGGTAAATCTCTGTGTAATCAGATCACTCGTGGATTTGGTTAAAAATGTACCAATTGGGGTATTGAAATTCAAAAAAACTCATAAGTACTTTGTTTTGAAATATCAAAGTACTCAAAAACAGATTTACAAAACACAATATCAGTTCTTTACAGATTTTTCATAACCAGAAACATAAAAATTCAATCAGATGAAACAATTTGTACTTTGCTTAATGGCGATCATCCTGTTTGCAGGATGTAAAAAAGATGATGATAGCAACCCCGCCAGTTACTTCACTTACGAGGGCAAGAACTATGATTTGACAAAAGGTTTTTTTATTGGGTATGGCGAAACCTCCAACAACAACTTCGAATTTGATATCTTCATGTATTCGGGTATGGAGATTTACAATCCCGATTCTGTGGTTGGCAGTGGTCCGATTATCGGGTTTAATGTAATTTCAGCAAATAGTACAATTGCCACAGGGGATTATCATTACAGCGATGATTATGACATTCCGCTAACATTCAACATCGGTCTGTTCCTGACAAAATGGGATCAAAGTGCTGAAGAGTGGCAGGAATGGGTTTACCTTGAAAACGGGACCATCACCATCCAAAACAGCAACGGCACTTTCACAATTACATTCGATTGTGCAACACCGGATGGCAAAAGCCTGACTGGAAAATACCATGGGAAACCTGATTTTTTTGATGGAACCAAAAAATAAGCAACTGAAAATTAGCACCAAATAAAAAATTAAAATTTTATGAAAGCACTATTAACGGTTATTTTGTCAATGTTTGTTATTCAAATGAGTGCCCAGGATTTCAGGTTTGATGAAAGCCTTGTGGCTTCATATCCATTCAATGGAAATGCAAATGATGAAAGCCTTTATGGCAATCATGGAACGGTGGTTGACGCTGAACTTGTAGCCGACCGGTATGGAAATATGAATTCGGCTTATTGGTTTAATGGGGCAACCAGTTTTATTATTGTACCTGACAATGCCTCGCTCGACATCACCAGCGACATCTCGATTGCCGGCTGGATGAAAAAGAATTCCGATGTCCCGTGGGCAAGCATGGTTACCAAGGGTGGTGATTCGGGAGCGTTGGAGGAAAATAACTACACCATTCATAACAGTGATGTTAACAGTGTCATCTTTACAAGCTCACTGCCAAATACAAGCAATGGAAGCATTGCGATTCCTTTAAATGAATGGCATTTCATAACCTTCGTAAGACAAGGGACTTCCGGGAAATTTTATATTGACGGGATTTCGGATGATGTAAGTCAGAACATCTTTGAAGGAGACTTTACTACAAACACTTCGAGCCTCTATATTGGCCTCGATCTTCCTGGCAGCACAGAATATTTTCACGGCTGCCTTGATGACATTAAGATCTTTAACCGTGCCCTGACGGCAGAAGAAATCACACTTCTTTTCAGTGGTACTTTTACATCGATTGACCAGAATAAAGCAACCTGCAAAGATTCCTTCACCATTTGGCCTAATCCTGTGTCTGCAAACTCGGGCTTTTTTGTTGATTGCCACGACCATGTGCCAGATGAATTTAGTCTGCTCGACGATGTCGGAAATACTGTTTTCAAAGAAACCAGAATGCAAGACCCAAACTATTTCATTGACCTAAAACGGTTAAAACTCTCGGCTGGTAACTATTTTACAGTGGTGAAAAAAAATAACTCATTCATGAGCAAGACAATAATCATTAAAAATTAAAACCAAAAAAACTGGCTATATCTAGATTCGGAATTTCAAAACTTACGCCATTGTTGAACAATCCTGCCCCACCCCTGTTTAAAGAATTGCAAATTAGCATTTTAATAATTCATTTTTAAACAATACGATGTCAAAAGGAATATTCAATGTACCAATGGCGGTTAACGAGCCGGTACTTTCGTATGCGCCGGGTTCGCCGGAAAGGGCAAAACTGAAGGCGCAATTGCGTGAAATGAAATCGAAGGTGATGGACATCCCGATGTTTATTGGGGATAAAGAGGTAAGAACTGGCGACCGGCGTGAAATTCGCCCTCCGCATGAAATTGATCATTTGTTAGGCTATTATTACCAGGGCGACAGAAGCCATGTGTTGGCTGCAATAGATGCGGCGCTGGAAGTGCGAAAAAAATGGCAGGCCTTGCCGTGGCATCACCGGGCAAGTATTTTTCTGAAGGCTGCCGACCTGGTTGCCGGACCCTACCGGGCAAAAATAAATGCTGCCACCATGCTTGGCCAGTCGAAAAATGTGTATCAGGCCGAAATTGATGCCGCCTGCGAAATGGCCGACTTTTTCAGGTTCAATGTGCAGTTTATGGCTGAAATTTACCAGCAGCAACCCATTTCGGGGCGGGGAATGTGGAACCGGATGGAGCAGCGCCCTTTGGAAGGGTTTATTTATGCTTTGACCCCGTTTAATTTTACATCCATCGCCGCCAACCTGGCGGCAGCGCCAGCCCTGATGGGCAATGTGGTGGTTTGGAAACCTTCGGCAACCCAGATTTATTCGGCTGCCGTTATCATGGAGATTTTTCAGCAAGCCGGATTGCCACACGGAGTGATTAACATGATAAATGTGCCCGGCGCTGTTGGTGGAAAGGTAATGTCAGAACACCCCGATTTTGTGGGAGTGCATTTCACAGGTTCCACCGAAGTTTTTAAAAGGGTGTGGAAAGCCATTGGCGATAACGTGATGGTTCATAACACCTACCCCAAAATTGTAGGCGAAACCGGCGGGAAGGATTTTGTGATGGTTCACCCGTCCGCGTACCCTGACCAGGTGGCTACGGCATTATCACGCGGCGCTTTTGAATACCAGGGGCAGAAATGTTCGGCTGCTTCGCGGGCGTACCTGCCAAAATCGCTTTGGCCTGTAATCCGCCAAAAACTGGTTGACGATCTGGCCTCATTCAGGATGGGGTCGGTGGAAGATTTCAGGAATTTTATCAATGCGGTGATTGACGAACCCGCTTTTGAGAAAATAACCGGCTACATTCAACAGGCTAAACATGATGGCGTTGAAGTGGTTGCAGGTGGAAATTTTGACAAATCAAAAGGTTATTTCATCGAACCAACGGTTCTGCTTACGAATGACCCCATGTATGTAACCATGCAGGAGGAAATATTCGGGCCGGTGCTAACGGTTTATCTTTACGATGATAACAAGTACGAGGAAACCCTCGGATTGGTTGACCGCACTTCGCCTTATGCCTTAACGGGCGCCATTTTTGCCAACGACCGTTATGCCATCGAAACAGCCATTCACAAACTCGAAAATGCTGCCGGCAACTTTTACATCAACGACAAACCCACCGGTGCTGTTGTTGGCCAACAGCCTTTTGGCGGAGCCCGTGCTTCGGGAACCAATGATAAATCAGGTTCCTATCTGAATTTGCTTCGCTGGGTTTCGCCGCGCACCATCAAAGAGAATTTCGATCCGCCAACGGATTACAGATATCCTTTTTTAGAGGCGGAATAATCTGATAAGACCTGATGAGATTCACCAGGTTTTTTTAACAAAGCACCAAAAGTATTGTTTCCTTTTAAGGATTTCAATAAAAGCTTATAAACACTTTTCATCTTTCGTACAAAAACGGAATCATTTCCTTCCGCCACCTTATTACCTTATTATCAATCAATTAATAAGGTAATAAGGTCAAAAAGGAATTTGTCATTTTTATTATACTAAGGTCAAAATCAAAAGAATAAGGTTGCTCCAATTATTCCGAAAAATCGTTTAAATCAAAAAATGAAATGAAATCAAAGTGCCATAAGGGTAATATCCTCGTAGGACTTGGCTGGCGGCCTGCATGCAATAGACACAAAGGCCGTCAGACAGGGATTCATCCATTTTCATGATCATTAAATCAGCATTTTGAAAAAAATTCATGGCAAAAAAAAAACATTGCAGGATGTTTGTTTACCTTTGATCTGGCGTTTATTGAAAATAAATTGGATAAAAATTCTTGTGCCATGAAAACAAACTGGAAAGATTACATAACAAGCACTCCTGAAGTTTTAAAAGGGAAGCCCCGGATAATTAACACCCGCATACCTGTCAGCCTGATTTTAGGTTACCTTGCATCAGGCAAACAAAATGATGAAATTTTGAAGGAATTCGATGATTTAAAACCTGAACATATTACAGCTTGCCTTGACTACGCCAGAGAATTATCGGAATTTGAAGTTGCTGCATGATGAAAATGAAAACTCTCGGATTAATCGGCGGCACGGGCTGGGTTTCGAGCCTCGAATATTACAAACTGATCAATGAAGGGGTTAGCAAGGCTTTGGGAGGTCTTGAAGCAGCCCGCCTAATCCTCTATTCCATCAACTATGCCGACATCGACCGGCTCAACCAACTGAAAGACCTGACGGGCGTTTACGAAATTGTGAGAAATGCCGCCGAACAGCTTAGCCGCTGCAACATCGACGGTTTGATGCTTTGCGCAAATACAACGCATGTTTTTGCCGATAAAATCGTTGAAGAATTCCATCTTCCCCTGGTTCACATCGGCGAAGCCACCGCTTTGAAGGTTCATGAAAAAGGCTTTCAGAAAGTGGCGGTGCTGGGAACAAAATTCACAATGGAAATGGATTTTTACCGCTCCAAATTAGCCGCAAAAGGCATCGAAATGATGATCCCTGAAAAGGAAGACCGGGAATTTATTCACCGTTCAATCAATACTGAATTTTTAAAAAACATCTTTTTACCCGTCACCAAACAAAGGTTTTTGGAGATCATCAGCGGTCTGATTGAAAAAGGAGCGCAGGGCATTGTGTTAGGATGTACCGAAATCCCGCTGTTAATTCACCAGGAAGATGTGGATGTTCCGGTTTTTGATACGTTGAAAATCCATGCTGAGGCGGGTGTGAGGTTTATGGTTTCATTGGGTTAAGAATTTCTGGATAAAAAAAGAATGTAAAGATTGATATCTAAATAATTCAAAATCAATCTTCTTGTTTAAAATTAATCTTTTGTTGTTCATTTCTCGCCAGATGGCGAATAATACGGTTTACCTGGTAGGATTTTGTTACGAAAGTATTAACACTTTCTTCAAATCTCTGATTTATCTGCAATTCTATTTCCAACACATCTCCTTTGGCAAATGCCTCACCTTTATCGATCAACTCAAAAAAAGCAGGGTCGGCAATTTTGGCCGAAATCTTTATTCCACGATAATAAAAATCCCATTTCAGATTTTCCTCAAAGGAAAGCCTTACTATGTTTACCGTGGCAGCTTCAATTAGTTTACGTTCTCCCTCCTCAATTTCCTCTGACTTTTGAGATAAATCTTCAAATTCACTCTTATCAACAACAACCAAAGGTTTTTCGTTTTTATCTGTAATCTCAAAACCAGTAATTGCCGGATCGTTTTTCAGGGCATCAAAATTTTGAGCCAATGCATCTTTCACAACAAGGCTATGTTCGTAAATATTGAAAGTAGCATTTTCAATAATTAAAACTTCTCCATTTTTATTCTCAATTTTTGTTTTATCACCTTCTTGTTGTATTGCTTTGGCTTTTTTTCCTTTTAAAAACTTCTTTATTTCAATCAGCCCAACTAAAGTACCAATAATGGCAGCGCCAACTTCAATGTTTTCTTTTGTTAGAAGGTTCTTTAATGCATCTATTGCAGTTTCAACAAGTTCGATATGACACAAAAAACTTCCCTTCTCCAGCGCTTTTACTTTAATTTCAATCTTCTTACCACTATATAGGTATCTGTTTACTTCCTGAATTATTGTAGAGGTATGGATCAGGCTGCTGATAAGTACATTGGCATCTACCTGATGTTGTTGACCATCAAACTTGATTTTGAAGTCGTTACCTGAAAATATTTTGTTTTTCATAGGTGACAAATTTAAGAAATCAATTTAATAAATTGCAGTATATTCAATAAAAATATGAGAAAGAATTAAGCAATGAGTGAGATTTTGCACAATCTCCCCGGATCGCAGTTCCAAACCGGCGGCTTGCCTGAAATTTCGGGCAGATAGATGCCATCGGGTTTGTCGGGACGAACATATTTTACCAGAAAATCAACCTCCCCTTTGTATTCGACACGCCAAACGGCTCCTTCAACTTTATCAATTGCCCCGTGGCCTGAGGTTTCCAACTGTTTCATTACCCAATTTATTCCAACCGGTTGGCCAACGTGAACAAGATTTGGCACCGTAAATCCAAGCGGTAAAACACGTAAAAGGAATGTATGGTAATTCAACCTCTCCTGCCCTCTCATAAGGTCGAAAGGCACAAACGGCTCATGGGTAAGGTTGTAGCGGGTGCTGTGAGCCTGCAAAAGCCATTCTCCAACAAGGCGTTCGCCTTCGTGCAGCAGTTTATCAAACCGCTGTTTTTCCTTTTCAACCCATTTTGCAAAATAATGGTGCATTTCGTAAGGTGAAGTTTCGGCCAGGTAACCGGCACGGTTCAAGGCCAGTATTTGCCCATTGACTTTTGCTACAGCACAGTTTGAGCCATCGAGTTTTTCCTGCACAACCACCAGGTCGAACTGGTCGCGGGGCTTTTCGGTAGCAATCCTTTCCTGCCCGGGGTCGCAGTGATGGTCGCCTACCCCGAGCCTCGATTTGGAAAGATGGGGAATACTTCCGTAAGATTTATGGCCCAAAGGTTTCACATTATCCGGCATTAAACCCATTTCACGAGGCAAAAATCCTGCCGGTGGGGAATGAGTTTGTGTTTTGGGAAAATGCGGAAAGCGTAATGGTACGATCCGGCCTGGAATGGAGGAATATCCACGGTATATTTTGCACTGTGGTCACGTACACTTTCCAAAACCATTTCTTTCGAGAACAATATTTTATCAACCTTACCCTGGTCTTTTCTGCCGATAATTATTTCTACCCCTAAATGTTCGGGCTTTATACCATTGGTAAAGAGGGTTACCTCCGTGGAAAAATTATCCTCGATGGTCAACGGAGTTCCTGTATTATCAGGCACCATGAGTTTTTCAAGTTTAATTTCGTGCCATTTCTCCCTCATTTCCTGTTTCCAGCCGGCGTATTCGGTGGCAACGGCAAAATTGTTGCGGGTCATGCGGTTGGTTCGCTCTATAAGTTTATGGTAATATTTTTTGCGATAGTCTTCCAACATACGTTTCATGGTGAAATGTGGGGCAACTTCAGAAATGGTATTTTTAATGTACTGAATCCACCTTACGGGAATGCCGTCCATGGTACGTTCGTAAAACAAGGGGATGATTTCATCTTCAAACACATTGTAAATGACCTCCGAATCCAACTCATCCTGAAACTGTTGATTAGCATAGGTTCTGGCCTCCTCGATTGCAAAACCTGCATTTTTCTTATACCCTTCGGCCCACCAGCCATCGAGCACCGAAAAATTAACCACACCATTCATCACGGCTTTTTCGCCACTGGTACCCGAAGCTTCGAGCGGGCGGGTAGGCGTGTTCAACCAGATGTCAACCCCCGGGATAAGCTTATGGGCAAGTTCCATGTCGTAGTTTTCGATAAAAATAACTTTACCAATGAACTCCCTGGTTTTTGAAATCTCGATGATCCGTTTTATCAGGTCTTGTCCCATTTTGTCGTTGGGGTGTGCCTTGCCTGCATAAATGAAAAGGATGGGACGGTCGGTATTGTTGAGGATTTTTGAAAGGCGATCGAGGTTCGAAAAGAGCAGTTTGGCACGTTTGTAAGTGGCAAATCTTCGGGCAAATCCAACAATCAGCGCGTCTTCGCGTATCGATTCAAGGGTGTCGATAACCAGTTTTGGGTTTTCCTGCCTCCTTGTCATCTCATTCTTTAGCCTCACACGCACATAATCGATCAGTTGTTTTTTGAGTATTTTACGGGTTTCCCAGATGTCGGCATCGTTCACCTGCTGAATTTTAGCCCACATGTCGTAGTCGAGTTGCCGCCACTTGTAGTCTTCGCCAAAAGTTTTTTTGTACATCAGCTTCCATTGCTTTGAAGCCCATGTTGGCAGGTGAACACCGTTGGTAACATAGCCAATGTGCAATTCCTGCGGGTAGTAGCCCTCGTAAAGTCCGGCAAACATCTCTTGTGAAACCCTTCCGTGAATCCGGCTAACGCCATTTACTTCCTGCGAAAGCTTTGTAGCAAGCACACTCATCGAAAATTTCTCATTTGCATCATGTGCATTGAACCTGCCAAGGGCCATGAAATCATTCCACGATATGTTGAGCCTGTCGGGGTAATGCGGGAAATAAGTTCGCAAAAGGTCTTCATGAAAAACGTCATGGCCGGCAGGGACCGGAGTATGTGTTGTAAATAAGGTTGATGACCTGACCACTTCCCATGCTTCGCTGAAATTGAGCTTGTCTTCTTCCATAAATACCCGCAACCGTTCGAGGCTGATAAATGCAGCATGCCCCTCGTTGCAGTGATAAATTGTGGTATTTAACCGCAATGCCTTCAACATACGAATGCCACCTACACCAAGCAGAATCTCCTGTTTGAGCCTGTTTTCGATGTCGCCGCCATAAAGCTGATGGGTTATACGGCGATCGGCTTCGGCATTTTCGAGATAATCGGTATCTAAAAGATACAATGGTATGCGACCTACATCAACACGCCAAACCCGTGCATAAAGGGTACGTCCGGGCAAACCGATTTTTATCGTGAGGTGTTCGCCGCTGTCATCAATAACTTTTGTAAGGGGTAACTGCGAAAAATTCATGGCCTGGTATTCAGCCATCTGATCGCCAAACAATGATATGCTTTGCTGGAAATATCCAAAACGATAAAGCAACCCGACTGCCACAAGATTTTCGTTTGAATCGCTGCATTCTTTCAAAAAATCGCCGGCCAAAATACCCAGTCCACCCGAATAAATCTTAAGCGACTGATGCAGGCCATATTCCATGCTGAAATAGGCAATCTGACTCTTGGGTTTGTTTTTTGAATCCTTTATGTAAGCCTTGAACTTGTTGTACGATTCGAGGTATTTGTTGTAAAAACTCTCATTGTTTTCGAGCGCTCTCCACTGGTGAACATTCAGCGAATCTAACAAAACGATCGGATTATGCAGCGATTTTTCCCATTTTACGGGATCGATGCTTTCGAAAAGCTCCGTTGCCTTAAAATTCCACGACCACCACAGGTTTCTCGACATTTCCTGCAAACCTTTCAGCTTTTCGGGAATATTCGGTTCAATGACAACCCTTTTCCAGATTGGAATGTCCTGAAATGGCGCCTCGGTGAGGTGCACTTTTTTCTCCTTCACAAAGCGGATGGGCAATTTGTCGGTGCGATCGACTGCCTTAATCATGGCTTTCGCGTAGGCTTTAAAATAATTTCTGATGAAGTTTTCCCAAACGGCGCCGTTGGCAATTTCAAAGGCGTTCTGGCGAATTGCCCAGGTTTGGTTTTCATCCATTGAAAGGAACGAGAAAATGGCAGTGGTAATTTCGTCCACCATTTCGTCGTAGTTGTCGTCTAATCGTTTGGCTACAATCACCGAAGGGTGGTTATCAGTATATTCGTTGGCTACCCAAAGCCCGAATCCGGCCTGACAGGTGGTTAGCGTTGGAACCCTGAAAGCAATGCTTTCGAGTGGCGTGTAACCCCAGGGTTCGTAGTACGATGGAAAAACCGAAAAATCGAATCCTGCAAGCAGATCGTAATAAGGCAGGTTGAAAATGCCGTCGTTGCCATTGAGGTAGGCAGGAACAAATACTATTTTAATCCTGTCGCCTGGAAGGTTTTTCAGGTTTTTAAGCCGAATCCGCTGCAAAATGGAATCATGGTCTTCGTCGTACAAACCATGGGTAAGATATTCGCCTGCAAGCGAAACAACCTTTGCCGAACCACGCATTCTGTCGATTAGTTCGGGGCGGGGACCTTTGTGATTGGCGGGAATTTTTACAAAAGCAACCACCTTCCTCGAAGGATTTTTATCGGCTAATGCCGCCACTGCATCAATAAACAAATCGATGCCTTTATTGCGAAATTCATAACGGCCACTGGTTATGACAAGAAATGTATCTTCTTCGGGTTTTTCGTTGAACAAGGCTTCAATCACCTTCAGAATTTTGCCCCGTGCAGTGGCTCTTTTTTGTTTAAACTCTTCTTTATCTAAAATTAATCCCGACGAAAAACCATTTGGCGTAACCACATCCACCGCTCTTTCCAACAATTTTAGTGATTCGTTGGCGGTATTTTCGCTCACGGCCGTGTAGGCATCAGCGGTACCGGCAGCGCTTCTTTCGAGCGAAAATTTGGAGAAAATCCCGAATTGCCGGGCCATATTCTCGCCATTGTATTGTCCTATTTTTCCGTACAGTGGCAAACCGTTTCCCGAAATGGAACGGCCAATGGTTGTAGCATGAGTCGTAAAAACGGTGGCAACCTGCGGCAGCTTTTCGTTGATATAAAGCACGCCGGTTCCGGTCATCCATTCGTGAAAATGAGCAACCACCTGGTCGGAGAAGGTCAGGTAAAAATTGTAAAAACTTTCTATTATTTTTCCGGCAGCCACGCCAAACATGGCAGGCTCAACGTAGTCCCATTGTCCGGTAATCGAGTCAACCCTGTATTTTTCCCAGATGTTGAAGAAAATGGTATCTTTTTCTGAAAACAACGGGGTAAAATCGACCAGAATGGCGATTGGCCTGCCGGGAATGTTCCAATGGCCTATTCTGAAAAAAAGGCCTTCGTTGGCTGCTTTTTCACGCCAGGTCGAAAACAGGTTTTTATCTTCCAGAAAATCCGGATTTTTACGGGTCTCTTTCCAGACATCGGGTCCTATGGTGATGTATTGTTGTCCGAATTCCTCGACCATGACCGGAGCTTTTGTGGATAATACGGTGTAAATTCCTCCAATCATGTTACAAATTTCCCAACTGGTTTCAAATACCCAGTTTGGCTTTTTATCAATAGCTTGTGTCATTTTAACAATAATTTTTTAAAAGAAACGGGTGCGAAAGTAAAAAAATAGGCTTCTTGGTGGTCGAATTTTGATGCAATTGGAGCAATAAAAACCAAAAAAGGCTATCATTCAATTCGATAGCCCTTTTCCTTAGTTTCAGCAAATGTCGGATTATTTCGAGAAGAGTTTTGAAATCTCTTTGCTGATTCTTTCACGACTTTTGTTGATGTCGGCTTTTTTTACCTTGAGCTGTTGCCTGAGATTTTCATATTCGGCTGCAGCCTTTTTTGTAAAATTGGGTAAAACTTTGTCGGTCAGTTCGTCACCCGCATCCTTCAACGCATAAACCCAGCTTTCGAGGTCAATTTCTTTGGCGAGTTTCTTAATTTTTTCGTTCGACAAATCGCGAAGTTCTTCAAACGAATATGATTTCTCCTTTTGCTCATTAAAAACTTCCTTCATCTTTTTAACGGCTGCGCTGGTAGCTTTTTTGGCAACATCGGTAATTTCCTTCCCAATTTCAACTGACTTCTCAATGATGGCCTCCACCGTTTGATCCTGACATTTTTCGTTTACACGAATGGTAAAATCCGATACCACGTTCATGTAATTGATAAAGGCTTCGTAAGGCGAGTTGTAAGGGTTGAAATATTTGTGTACATCGCCATCCGAGAACCATTTGGTGCACATGTAGTAAAAATGGTCGCTGTTTTGAAGCTTGTGCCAGTCGTCAATAATTTC
This sequence comes from uncultured Bacteroidota bacterium, assembly GCA_937950125.1. GTDB lineage: Bacteria > Bacteroidota > Bacteroidia > Bacteroidales > 4484-276 > CALFEP01. The sequence continues at coordinate 21,934 of CALFEP010000083.1, read as the reverse complement.
GGGGTCGTTGCAGTTTCTTACCTTGGCCTCAAGCGAATAAAGCTTGTCGAAGGCTTCATCCTGCATTTCGTTTCCAAGCCAGGCTGTAATATCTCTTTCCTCGTCGGCCCACGAAATGGGGTATGGCACGCTGATGGCCGAAACGGGCTGGAGTTTTTCGCCTAACTCTGAAGGTGTGGCAAATTTGAAAGGCGAATTTTTCAACACCTTTGCCGGCAGTGCCGACATAAAATCAAAAATTCCGGTTTCTTTCCACTGATGTTCGCCGAAGGTTTCGTAATCCATGAAAAGGTTGACCACCTCTTCGTTTGGGTTGATGTTGTTGAGCCATCCCACGAATTTGTCGGCTGTGAGAGGCCATTCGGGCCAACCGTGGTGCGAAAACCTGAAGGCGATATCGTCGCTGAGTGTATGATTTTTGAGCAGCACCTTTAATTTCGGGTTTCGCACGTTGCAATACATGTAATTTGGGCTTTTCCAGCCCAGCACATGTTTGGCGCCCTCGGTAAGCATGGTTTTATAACCCAGATCGTACACCATTTCGCCGATAGCATCCGAATAAATCAGCTCGGTATTTCTGAAGACAGTTGGCTTTTGGCCAAACAGTTGTTCAATTTTCCGGGTGTGTAACTCCACCTGTCTTTTAAACTCCTCCCTGCTTTTGAGCGAGGCCAGCGAATGGGCGTAGGTTTCGGCCAGGAATTCAACATTACCGGTGGCTGCCAGTTTTTTAAAACTATCGATCACCTCCGGTGCATATTCTTCAAACTGTTTCAAAACACTTCCAGTGATTGAAAAACTCACTTTGAAATCTTTTCCGTGTTTTTTGATCAGTTTCAGCAACAAATCGTTCATCGGCAGGTAGCTGCGCTGAGCTATCCTTGAAAGGATGTGGCTGTTTTCGAAATCATTATAATAATAATGATCGTAACCCATGTCAAAAAAACGGTAGGTTCTGAGCCTGTAGGGCTGATGTACCTGGAAATAAAAGCAAATTGATCTCATATCTTTTTTCAACTATAAATTTCTTTTAATTATTAAAAACTGATTTGTAAACCTCTACAACTTTGTAGGCGGCATTGTCCCATTTCAGGCTATCTACTTCATTTTTCCCATATTTTGTAAACATGGTGTGCAACGCCTTGTAGTGTAGCAATCCATAAATGGAGTCGGCTAATCCGTTAACATCCCAGAAGTCAACCTTGAGGGCATGTTTTAGAATTTCGGCAACACCCGATTGTTTTGAAATTACCACGGGAACATTCGACCGCATGGCTTCAAGGGGAACAATTCCGAAAGGTTCGGATACCGAGGGCATGACGAAAACATCGCTCAGGGCAAACATTTTATCCACATCATCGCCTTTCAGAAATCCGGTGAAATGGAATTTTGTTCCTATTTTCAACTGTGCAACCCGCTTTATCATTTTGTTCATCAGGTCGCCGGTTCCGGCCATTACAAAGCGTACATCGGGATCGCGGTTAATAATAAGTTTTGCGGCTTCAATAAAATACTCAGGTCCTTTTTGCATGGTAAGCCTACCAAGGAAAGTAACCACTTTTTCCTTAACATGACGTTCAACGGTTTCGGCTTCCTTGTCGGTTGGCTCTACAGCATTGTGCACTGTAAAAACCTTGTCAGGGTTTATCCCGTACTTTTCAATAACGATGTTTCTGGTAAAATTGCTAACAGTGATAACCCTGTCGGCCTCTTCCATTCCTTTTCGCTCGATGTCGTAAACATCCTGATTTACACTTTGACCTGATCTGTCGAATTCGGTGGCGTGCATGTGCACAACTAATGGTTTGCCGGTAATTTTTTTGGCGGCAATACCAGCAGGGTAAGTAAGCCAGTCGTGCGCATGAATCAGGTCGAAATCGGCTTTACGTGCAAGACCTGCTGCAATAAGCGCATACCTTGAAACTTCGGCCAACAGGTCGGGGCCATATTTGCCCGAAAAGGTGAACCGGGTTTGCATCACCCTTTCGTTGAGGGTAGCGCCTTCCAGTTGGTTTTCTTCGGCATAGCGTCTGAATTCTTCGGGGCTAACGTAGGGTATCAAGTTAGATCCGATTTCCATGTAGGTAATTTTCTTCCAGAATTCCTGATAATCAGCATCGGCAGTGTTAACCATTATATCGCTGGCATTTACCAGCCTGACAGCCGATTGATCTTCGTCACCATAAGCCTTTGGCACAACAAATATAACTTCGGTGTTGTGGTTGGCAAGCCCACGGGTCAAACCGAAACATGCCGTTCCCAGGCCTCCTGTTATATGTGGCGGAAATTCCCAGCCGAACATTAATACTTTCATCAACTTCTCCCTGTTTCAGTTATTATTTTGTTTTTGTTTGTTCAAATTTTCTGATCATGTCGCTCACCCTCAGCAATTCGGCAACACCCGATGCCATTGATGTGGCGCCCGTTGGGTTGTGTGGCGGGTCTCCGTCGAAAAGCTCTGAAATGGTTCCGATGCCATACTCATGAATTTCGGGTTCAAAGCCTTTATAAATGTTTTTGATGACCGAAAGGGCAGACCTTCCGAATACCTTAAAGGTTGCCTCGGCATAATGTCCAAACAGCCAGGGCACTATCGAGCCTTGGTGATAGGCTTCGTCGCGCTGCTGGATGGTGCCAAAATAATGCCCCTTGTATTTAAGATTTTTGGGTGTAAGTGTACGCAATCCTCGCGCAGTAAGAAGTTCGCTTTCCACCACATCCATCAGTTTCTTTTGTTGAAGATTGCTGAGTGGCGAATAAGGCAGCGAAACAGCCAATACCATATTCGGGCGTACTGACCAGTCTTTAAAATTGCCATTGGTATAATCGGCGAGGTGACCTTTCTTATCATCCCAGAAATTTTCGACAAACGATTTCTGAACTTTTTCGGCCACTCCCTTCCATTTTCCTGTAAAAGTGGTGTCTTTAGCTTTTTTAGCCAATTCGAGACTGAACATGATGGCATTGTACCACAGCGCATTAACTTCAACGGGATTGCCGATGCGGGGGGTCACAGGTTTACCGTCTATCACTGCATTCATCCAGGTGAGTGCCCGTCCGGGTTCTCCGGCAAACAGCAATCCGTCTTCCTGCATTCCGATATTAAAATTCGTTCCCTGACGGTAAGCATCCAGTATCAGTTTGATAACATCACGGTATTCATTCCAGATTTGGTTAGGTTCACCTGTAAATTCAGCTAATTTTTGCAAAGCCCAGAAAAACCAGAGTTGTGTATCCACAGAGTTATATTCGATGCGATCGTTGAGCACCGCACTGTAGAAAAATGGTCCCTGCATACGTGCAATCATCGAATTAAGCACCGATTTGTAGGTTTTGACATCGCCCCTTGTGAGCAACAGTCCTGGCAATGCCATGAAGGTATCACGTCCTATTGGCCCAAACCAGGGATAGCCGGCAATTACTTCGGTCATCTTATCTTTATGTACAAAAAATTGCTCCGATGCATTGATCAGACAATTTTCAAAGCTGTCGCGGGGCGATCGTTTTTTTGCTTCAGCGGTAAATTTCTGCTTCAAACCCGATGGAAGGCTTTCCATGGTTCCTGCGGCAAGAATGACTGACTCGCCGGTTTTCATGTCGATTTCAAAAAATCCTGGCACATAAAGGTCCTCCAGATAGTCGTAACCCCTTAATTTTTCGTGGGTGTATTCGATGTTATAATACCAGTCGGGGACATGAGTATATTCAGCCTTCTTGGAAAACTGAATGTAGAGTGGCGAATACCCGTTATACAAGGTAACCTTAATCCCATTTTGAACAGGTTCATATTTCTTATTGGCATCAATGTTTGCCTTCGACAGTGCATGAATATTTCTGAATGCAAGAAATGGTTTGAACCTTATCCTTGTTGGTGAATGCGCTTCGAGCAGGGTATATTTCAAAAGAACAAGATCTTCGTGAGCTGAAAAAAGCCATTGCTTTTCCAGCACTACACCACCAACCCTGTAAATAGTTAGCGGTACCGACTTGATGTCGAAATCGCGCACGTATTTGTGTCCACGTGGTGAATAAACATTGTTTTCGTACTTATGAATTCCAAGATTGAACTCCGCCTCTCGCTGAATAACCGTTTCGTCAAGTGTAGATAACAAAACATGTGGAGCATTGCCAAACTGGGGCTGGGGAACAATTAGCAATCCATGATATTTTCTTGTATTACAATTTATTATGGTAGTGTTCGAAAAACCGCCTGCACGGTTCGATCTTAATATTTCACGATGTAATGAATATTCAAGGTTAATTAACTGTGTTTTGTCAAACTTAATGTATCCCATTTTCTTAACAACTTTTAAATTAATCCGTTACAATTAATTATTTTTCCAAAAAACCGGGCGCAAAAATACGATTATTCACCTCTATCATTTCATTTTTCAAATTATTAACACAAATTTAATTCATTCATCTATATTTGGCGGCCTAATGAAAAACTTAGGACAACGATGAAAAAACTACTTGTATTTTTTGTGCTGTTTATCACGATTGGTTTGTTTGCCCAGAAAAATCCGGTCGATCACACGATGTACGATTCGTGGAAGGTATTAAACAATCCCCTGATTTCCAATGATGGCCGGTGGGTCTGCTACGAAATTAATCCACAGAAGGGCAACGGATGGCTTGTTGTGCATGATATTGAAAACGATCGAAAAGATTCGGTTCAGCGTGGTCAGGCGGCTCAGTTTTCGGCTGATTCAAAGTTTTTGGCCTTCAGAATAACACCCCCACAGGACTCGATCCGTGCAGCAAAACTTGCGAAAAAAAAAGATGAAGACATGCCCAAAGACTCCCTGGGAATATGGGTGTTGGAAAAAAACCATATCCGTAAAATTGCCTTATTGAAGTCGTTCAAAATTCCCGAAAAAGGTTCAGAATGGATGGCTTATTCGATCGAAAAACAAAAGGATATACCCGACACCGCTCAGAAAAACGATACCCTGGCTGTTAAAAAGAAAACAGGCAAAAAAAAGAAAAAAGAAGAAAGCTTTGATTTGGTCATTCTTAAGGTTATCGAGGGAAAGACCTTCAATTTCAGCGGCATAACTGATTATAGCTTCTCAAAAAACGGAGAATTGTTGGCTTTTTTAAAACAAAAAAATGATTCGGTGGATTCGGCTTTTGTCCAGGCTTTTCAAACAAAAAAAGAAACCAGCCTGACAATTTTCGGACAGCCTGGCTTTGCCAGAAAGCCCGCAGTGGATGATTCTGGTAACCAGTTGGCATTTGTATATTCAGCCGATACCTCGAAAGTAAAAAACTACGACCTGGTGTACTGGAACACAAAGGAAAAAGAAGCCAAAATTGTGATTGACAGCCTATGCACCTTACTGACAGTGGGTTGGAGAGTAAGCGAAAACAAATCGCCATCTTTTTCAGGTGATGGCGAAAAATTATTCTTTGGTACGGCGCCCAAAAACAAACCCAAGCCTAAAGACACAATACCCGACGACGAGAAAGTCAAAGTTGACGTCTGGGCATGGAACGACCCACTGATACAATCGCATCAGTTGAAAAAACTGAAGGATGAGGAAAACCGGAGCTACCTGGCAGTGTACTATCCGAAAAAGAATAAAATGTTTCATCTGGCCAATGCTGATATTCCCGAAATAAGAACCTATAACAAGGGTAATACGACTATGGCTCTTGGCTTCAGCAATTTACCCTATCGCCAGCTCATTACCTGGGACGACAACTACTCGGATGTGTATTCTGTTAATACTGAAACCGGAGAAATCAAACCTGAACTTTACAAAAAGGATTCATATTTCAGTTTTTCGCCTGGCGGCAATTACTTGTTGTGGTACGAACCCGCTGATTCAGCCTGGTATGTTAAGAAATTATTAACCGGAAACATCATTTCCCTGACAAAACAAATTTCAACAGCCTTTTACGACGAAGAAAACGATGTTCCACAACTGCCGGGAAGTTACGGAGTGGCCGGCTGGACTGACAACGATAAGGCAATCCTGATCTACGATCAGTTCGATATCTGGAAATTTGATCCCGAAGGCCACGAAAAACCGCGAAGGGTAACCAGTGGATTTGGAAGAGACAACAACCTGATTTTCCGCTACCTTAAGCTCGACCCGGATGAGGAATACATCAGGATGCCCATGCTTGTTTCGGCTTTCGACAAAAAAACAAAACAATCGGGTTATTACAGGCTTCAGTCCGAAACTGTTATACCCGAAAAGCTCATCATGGATCAATTCAGGTTTTCGGGTATTAAAAAAGCAAAGGATGAAAATACACTGATCTGGCAAAAATCTTCATTCACCAAATATCCTGACCTTTGGGTAAGTAATACTGAATTTACAAAACCGTCACAAATAACCGGTTACGACAACCAAAAGGACAACTATCTGTGGGGCAGGGTTGAACTGGTAAACTGGATTTCAGAAGATGGAAAAGAGCTTGAAGGCCTGCTTTACCTTCCTGAAAATACCGAACCAGACAAGAAATACCCCATGTTGGTTTATTTTTACGAACGCAACTCCGACGAACTTCACCGGTTTTATCATATTTCGCCCAGCCGTTCGATTATAAATCCTGCTTTTTGCGCAAGCAATGGTTATGTGGTGTTTGTTCCCGATATTGTTTACAATCAGGGATACCCCGGCGAAAGCGCCTACAAATCAATTGTTGGCGGAACGCTGGCAATGCTCCAGAAATATCCGTTTATCGATAAAGACAATATCGGAATTCAGGGCCAAAGTTGGGGTGGTTATCAAGTAGCCTGGCTAATTACCCAAACCAACCTTTTTAAGGCTGCGATGGCAGGCGCCGCCGTGAGCAATATGGTAAGCGCCTATGGCGGAATCCGCTACGAGTCGGGAATGAGCCGAATGTTTCAGTACGAAAAAAGCCAGAGCAGGATTGGAAATACCTTGTGGGAAAAACCCATGCTTTATGTAAATAATTCACCTGTTTTTTATGCAGATAAAATTGAAACTCCATTGTTGTTGATGCACAACGACGCTGACGGGGCTGTTCCGTGGACACAGGGAGTTGAACTTTACATGGCACTCCGAAGGTTGCAGAAACCCGCATGGATGCTCACCTACAACAACGAAGAACACAATCTGACAAAATGGCCCAACCGGGTTGACCTCAGCATTCGAATGTATCAGTTTTTCGACCATTACCTAAAAGATGCCCCGATGCCGGTGTGGATGAATGAAGGAATACAGGCTATTGACAAAGGAAAAAAAACCGGGTACGAACTGACGAAGTAGTCAGCAATCGGCAGTGAGTAGTTATTTCGGCAGGCTTAATCAATAGCAGGCAGAAAGCTGCAGAAAGATCAGAAAAATTTAACGTTGACGAGCAGTTGTATCATTTGCGTAAATCTAATGAATATCAATAATTTATAACCAAACCCAGTTCTTTGTTTAAAAATGCCAGGTTAAAATTCCATTACAATTTTAATTTGTTCTAAATTAGCGGCCTCGAAAAGCTACGAAACGAATGAATTTAAGCCAGCTTAAAGAAGGCGAAAAAGCTATCATTGCTAAGGTAAAAGGGCGGGGTGCTTTCAGAAAAAGGATCACCGAAATGGGATTTGTACGCGGAAAAGTTGTTGAAGTGATCAAAAATGCCCCCTTGCGCGATCCCATCGAGTACCGGCTGATGAACTACGATGTTTCACTGCGCCGTTCCGAAGCCAGCCTTGTTTCGGTTGTCACCTCCGAAGATTTGCTGAATGAAACCGAAACCGGTAAATTTGAAGGTGTAATCGACGAGGAACGTTTGAAAAAACGAGCCTCCGAAAAAGGAAAAATCATTGACATTGCACTTGTTGGTAATCCAAATTCAGGAAAAACCACGCTTTTCAACTACGCTTCGCATTCACGTGAAAAAGTTGGCAATTACAGCGGTGTAACGGTAGATGCAAAATCGGCTGTCTTCCATCAGGACGGTTACACCTTTAATCTAATGGATCTTCCGGGCACCTACTCGCTGAGTCCTTACACTCCGGAAGAACTTTTTGTCAGAAATCACATTCTTGAGCAAAACCCTGACATCGTAATCAATGTGGTTGATGCATCAAACATCGAACGAAATCTTTTTCTTACAACCCAGCTCATCGACATGGATATTAAAGTGGTGATTGCACTGAACATGTATGATGAGCTGACCTCGAAAGGCGACAAATTTAATTTCAGGCAGTTGGGCGAAATGATGGGAATTCCCATCATTCCTACAGTTAGCTCAAAAGGAAAAGGAATCACGGAACTTTTTTCGAAAGCGATTGATGTTTTTGAAGACCGCGATCAAACCGTCCGTCATATTCACATCAATTACGGAAAAACCGTTGAACGGTCGATTCGTAAAATACAGGACGAGATTTGGAAAAATGAGACCTTTTCAAATAACCTGTCATCACGGTTTTATGCCATAAAACTTCTCGAAAAAGACGAATCGGCACAGCAATTCCTGACCAAATGCCCCAATTATGCTATCATCAGACAAACTGTTGATAAAGAAATCAGTATCCTGGAAAACGATTTTAAAGAAGACACAGAATCGATGATTGCCGATGCGAAATACGGCTTCATTTCGGGTGCGTTACGCGAAACTTACAACGAAAACAAATTAAAACGTAAATACAAAACAGAAACCGAAATCATCGATACATTCCTCACGCACAAGGTTTTTGGATTGCCTGTTTTTGTATTTTTTTTGTGGCTGATGTTCTATTCAACCTTTACCCTGGGTGAATATCCCATGCAATGGATCGAAGCAGGCATTGGCCTGATTGGCACTACCATCAGGCATCTTATGCCCGATGGAATGCTGAAAGATCTGGTTGTTGACGGAATCATTTCGGGTGTTGGAAGTGTTATTGTTTTTTTGCCCAATATTCTCATCCTTTTTCTATTCATTTCGTTTATGGAAGACACCGGCTACATGGCGCGTGTGGCCTTTATCATGGATCGGGTGATGCACAAAATAGGATTACACGGAAGGTCGTTTATCCCATTGCTGATGGGTTTTGGATGCAATGTTCCTGCCGTGATGGCAACACGTACCATCGAATCGCGCAACGACAGGATTCTTACCATTCTCATTAATCCTTTCATGTCGTGCAGCGCACGTTTACCGGTTTATATCCTCATTATCGGAGCTGTTTTTCCAAAAAATCCCGGTACTGTGCTTTTCCTGGTTTATGGAATTGGCATTACCATGGCCGCAACCATTGCGCTGGTGTTCAAAAAAGTCGTTTTCAAATCGCATGAGGCGCCTTTTGTGATGGAATTACCCCCTTACCGGCTTCCAACCCTGAAAGCAATCCTTAAAAACATGTGGTTCAAAGGGTCACAGTATTTGAAAAAAATGGGAGGCATCATCTTAATAGCTGTAATCCTGATTTGGGCTGCCGGATATTTCCCACTGAATACCAGTAAGCTGAAAGAGTTTGACGAAAAACTTTTAGCCACCGAATACAACATTAAAATAAAAATTGCACGGCTAAACCCGCTCATCGATTTCGAGGAAATAGCGCTGTTAAACACCCGTTTAAATCACGAATTGTCAACCATTAAATTAAAAAAAGATGCCTTTAGGCTCGAAAATTCTTTCATTGGGCAATTTGGTAAATTTATCGAACCGGTAATTTATCCCCTGGGTTTTGACTGGAAAATGGGCGTTAGCCTGGTTACGGGTGCAGCAGCCAAAGAAATTGTTGTAAGCACAATGGGTGTGCTTTACCAAACCAATCAATCGGACGACAATCATCAAACATTGGTACAAAAAATCCAATCCTTGAAATACACAGACGGCAGCCGGGCCGGCGAAATGGTTTTCAATCCGGTTTCATCATTTGCATTTCTTATTTTTGTACTGATTTATTTTCCTTGTGTGGCTGTGGTTGCAGCAGTTAAAAAAGAAACCGGTGGCTGGAAATGGGCGGCATTCCTTGCCGGTTATACAACTGTGCTGGCCTACTTTATGGCATTTGTAATTAATCAGGTTGGTAATTTAATTTTTTAAAAATGACACAGGAAATCCTGACATATCTAATCCTTCTGGCAACCATTATTATTGCGGCAAGAAACATAATCAGGGCATTTGCCTCCGAATCCGGAAAATGCAGCAGTTGTGCAATGTCAGGCAATGGGTGCAGGATTGCAGAAATGAAAAAGAAAAACAACCCCAAGCGCCAACAGAATTATTTTTCGATGTTTGCCAGGTTTAATAACCAATAAACCGCTTTGATTTGCTGTGTTTTCGTATCTGCAAATTACTGAAATGTCCAAAAAATTCCCTGCCAGACGAAGGCAATGGCTGAAAAGCAGCCTGCAAAACTTCTCTTTTTCAGTAATCTTTCAGGGGGCATTTGCTGGAAGTACTGAATTAAAAAAGCATGGTACTTGTTTGGTGAGACAATTAATTTTTGATTCCGTTTAGCCACGTTGTGAGATTTTTCTATTTTTGTGACTGTTAATTTCAAATCAAAAGACAAATGTATAAGTTTATCGATCCGGCAATGGTAAAATCAAGAGTTGATGAATGGGGCGGTAAGGATATGGTTATCGACATAGTAGGAATGCTTGACGAAAGTTTCCATGAAAATCTTGGGAAAATCAACCAGGCAGTTTCAACCCTTGATTTTAAACAGATTAAAGAATTGGTGCATCCGCTAAAAAGCAATTTTTATTATTTTTTCGACAGAAACACAGAATTTGGCGTAATAATTCAGGATTTCGAAAATAAAGGGAAAAATGAAGATCCTTCAAACCTTGACGAATATTACAACATCTTCGAGAAAAATGGAAAATTAACCCTGGAAGAACTCAAAGAATTTGTTTCAAATCTTTAATTCTCCGCTTTTTTACTTTTCCAGTCTGTTCAATCCGTCTATTGCCTTTTGATAATTAACCTCTATTTCAAGGGTTTTCTGGTAATCTTTTTTTGCCTGATCGGGGTTTCCGCTTAACTCGAAACAATAACCCCTGTTGTAAAATGCCTCCGCATATTGTGGATTAATTTCGGTAACCTGCGTAAAATAATCAGCTCCTTTCTCGAAGTCCTGCAGATAAACCAGGTTTATGTATCCCAGATTGTAAAGCGAAAACTGATGTAAAGGATCTATCTTCAGGATGTTTTCGTAGGTTTTAATTGCCTTTTCAACATTGCCGTTTTCCTGAAAAAAAAGTGCAAGCTGATAATAAGGCTCAAGCGCCATAGGACGAAGATTTATTGCAATTTTCAGGTATTCGGCAGCCAAGGGATTTTTCATTGCCGAATATACCATTCCAAGCTGAAGATAAGGATCGAAATAAGCCTGGTCCTGCTCTGCGGCAATTCTAAAATTTCTGATAGCGGCGGTTGTATCACCCTGTTCCAGGTGAGCAAATCCTTTCACAAAATAGGCCACCGGGTTTACCTGATCGATTTGCAGCAACTGATCAATGGTTTGGTAACATTGCTGATAATTTCTCATAATCATGTACAGCCTTCCCTTTCGCAAAAGCGCATCAATGTGAACAGGATCAATTTGAAGCGATTTATTCAAACCATCCATGCTTTTGTCGGGGTTCCCCATAGCAAGGTAAACATCAGCTAAAGCAACATAATGATCAGGATTTTGGTCGTTGATGTCGATGGCAAAGAAAACATCGCGCAGGGCACTGTCTGTTTTGCCTTCAAGCAGATAAACATTGGCTCTTTCGAGGTAGAGTTTATCGTTGTTCGGGTCTGAGGCGATCTTCAGATTCAGTTCCTTCAATCGCAAAGCCAGTGAATCAATACCGGGAACATCAGCATCGGCAGTTCTGGCATTTCTTTGTGAGCATGAAAAAGCTGAGGCAATTAGAAAAATAATGGCGAAAACTCTTGTGAATTTCAACATTGTAACCACCTTTTTATAAAGAATTAACACTGGATAAACCATGAAAGAAGGAAATTATTTTTGTTGCAGAAAGGAAAAAACCTGGCAAATACAGACAATTTACCAGGTTAGTGTTTTGTTGTCGGACTTCAGATTTTGCTTTTCAGCACATCTCTGATTTTCTTTTCCAATTCGTCGGCAAGTTCGGGGTTATCGCCAAGAAGTTTCTTTACAGCATCGCGTCCCTGCCCAAGTTTGGTATCACCATAACTAAACCAGGAGCCACTTTTTTTAATGATTTCGAGTTCAACCCCCAGGTCGATAATTTCGCCAAGTTTCGAAATTCCTTCGCCATAAATCAGGTCAAACTCGGCGCTACGGAAGGGTGGAGCCACCTTGTTTTTCACTACTTTCACCCTTACACGGTTTCCACTGATGTTTTCGTCGTCTTTAATCTGCCCTGTCCGGCGAATGTCCAAACGAACGGAAGCATAAAACTTGAGCGCATTACCGCCGGTAGTGGTTTCCGGATTACCAAACATCACCCCGATTTTTTCGCGCAACTGATTAATAAAAATACAAATTGCTCCAGTTTTACTTATGGTTGATGTGAGTTTCCGGAGTGCCTGCGACATCAAACGTGCCTGAAGTCCCATCTTTGAATCGCCCATTTCACCCTCTATTTCACTTTTTGGCGTCAGGGCTGCAACTGAGTCAATCACAATGATATCAATCGCCCCCGACCGGATGAGGTTATCTGCAATTTCGAGTGCCTGCTCGCCATTGTCGGGCTGCGAAACATAGAGATTTTGAATATCTACGCCAAGCTTTTCGGAATAGAACCTGTCGAAAGCGTGCTCTGCATCAATAAATGCAGCAATTCCACCTTTTTTTTGTGCTTCGGCAATAGCATGTATTGCCAGTGTTGTTTTACCTGATGATTCAGGGCCATAAATTTCGATTACCCTGCCCTTGGGCAAACCTCCAATTCCGAGGGCTGCATCAAGCCCAATTGATCCTGTTGATATTGCGGGAATATTTTCAACGGGTGTATCACCCAACTTCATTATGGTCCCTTTGCCATAATGTTTGTCAATGTTTCCAAGCGTTCTTTCCAACGCCTGAAGTTTTTCGGCCCTTATTTTTTCGGCCGCATCGTTACTGTCTTTTGCCATCACTATTTGGTTTTATAAATTTAAGATTAAGCATTCATTGCTTCCATTATTTGCTCCGCATGATTCTTGGTGTCAACCTTGTCGAATATTTTCAGGATTTCTCCCTTTTCGTCAATTACTATGGTTGTGCGGATAATCCCTTCATAATCCTTTCCGTACATCTTTTTAACTCCCCATGCACCATAGGCTTTTATCACCTCCTTGTTTTCATCGGCAATTAACCGGAACGGAAGGTTATACTTTTCGGCGAATTTCTTTTGTTTTGTAACGCTGTCGGCACTTACACCAATAATTTGATACCCCTTGTTCATCAAATCATCGTAATTGTCCCGAAGATTGCACGATTCCGCTGTACATCCAGGGGTGTCAGCCTTTGGATAGAAATAAAGAATTACCTTACTGCCTTTGAATGATGATAAGCCAATGTCTTTTCCATCCTGATCAACTGCTTTGAAATCAGGCGCCTGTTGTCCAATTTTTAATGTTGTCATATTTATTCAGTTTTAAAATTCTTAGGTAAAAATAACCAATCAAAACCCGGTTAGGTTTAACGTTTATGATTTATTAAGAATCGTGTTTTTCTTCTTTTCATTTTCATGAAAAAATTTACAGATTGCCGAAATTTCACATTCTCCGCACTTTGGTTTTCGTGCCTGACAAACATAACGACCATGTAAAATAAGCCAATGATGGGCTTTAGGGATGTACTGTTCAGGAATGTGCCTGACGAGCTGCATTTCGGCGTCATAAGGATTTTTGGGGTGTGTAGTCAGGCCTATTCGCTGTGAAACCCTGAACACGTGTGTATCGACAGCCATTGCGGGTTTTGCAAAAACAACTGATGCAATTACGTTGGCCGATTTACGCCCAATTCCAGGAAGTTTCTGAAGGTCCTCAATGTCTTCTGGCACTGTTGAATTAAAATCTTTCACAAGCATTTGCGCCATTCCTATCAGGTGGTTGCTTTTACTGTTTGGGTACGAACAACTTTTAATCAGCTCAAACACCTCTTGCACCGAAGATTCAGAAAGCGATTTTACATCGGGAAACCTTTGAAAAAAAGCAGGTGTGAGCAAATTTACACGTTTATCAGTACACTGTGCCGATAGCATAACAGCTACCATCAACTGATACGGATCAGTGTAAACCAATTCGGTTTCAGGCTCGGGCTGTATTGCAACAAAATGATCGATAAACCGCTGAAAACGTTCTTTTTTCTGCACCTTATTTTTAGTTTTAAAAAGACCGCAAAAATAAAAAGTCGCTCAAAGGTATGAGCGACTTTTTACTCTTTTTTTTGCTCTTTGTTTGTAAGTTAATTTAACAACAAACTGATGTTACCCGCATTTTTCGATTTACTCACAGACAAAGCCCTGGAATAACCTAAAATGTTTTTAATCACTGATTCGCTTGGCCCGACCTGTAATTTATTGAGGAGGCTTTTTACCCTTAAAATTGCTTTGTACTCAATGGAAAGTTCCCGGTCGTTGTTGATGATCCTTTGAAAACTTTCAGCCTCAGCAAGGTCTGGCTCTGAATAAGCAAACAGGACAAGATCGTTAAACGTATTCATTTGTTGCATAGGCTAATTTGTAAGTTACATACTCGATTTACAAATTAGCAAACGCACAGAAAATGGTTTTATTTCGCTGATTAAAAAATGAATTTAGACCTGGAGTTACAACACTATTTTGTCAGAATTACATTTTTTTCTTTGATGAGTTTCCTGAGGTTGATCAGTGCATAGCGCATCCTTCCCAAAGCCGTGTTGATACTTACATTGGTTTGCTCGGCAATGTCCTTAAAACTCATTTCGGAATAATGCCTCATAAACAACACTTCCTTTTGCTCAGGGGGAAGCAGTTCGATGAGTTTCCTCACATCGTCGTGTATCTGATCGGTAATGATCTGTTCTTCAATGGATGGATCGGTAAAACGGATGGTGTCGAAAATATCGAAATCTTGGTTGTCGTTGTCAATAACCGGAATTCTTTTGGATTTACGGAAATAATCGATAATCAGGTTATGGGCAATACGCATCACCCACTGTATGAATTTGCCTTCTTCCTTGTAGGCGCCCGACCTGATTGTGTTGATAACTTTAATGAAAGTATCCTGGAATATGTCATCAGCTAACTGCTTGTCTTTTACCACCATGAGTATATAAGCAAACACTCTGTTCTGATGACGGTGGATAAGCCTCTCAAGACTGACCTGGTTACCTTTAAGATACTGACCAATCAACTCCTTGTCCGAAGGAAATTGAGATTTCATTTTAGTCTCCTTTCTTATGTTTTTACAAAGAGTAGAAATTTATTCGATAACAGGTCCTCCTTATTTAATGCAATTAAAATGAATTATTTACTACATTTTTGGTGATGCAAATATAGACATTAAAAAACAATCACCAAATTTTATTTTACTTTTGTCGCCATTCAGATGATTTTTTTCATCCCCCGGTTGACAAAATTCAAGCCATTAATTTGAGAAAATTTCACAATGTTTGAGGAAAATTTTGAGGACATCGATCCGAAAAAATACATCTTGATAAAAGGTGCAAGGGTAAACAATCTTAAAAACATCGATGTTGCCATTGGCCGGAATAAACTGGTGGTAATCACGGGATTATCGGGTTCAGGGAAATCTTCACTTGCTTTTGATACCCTGTATGCCGACGGCCAGCGCAGGTATGTCGAAAGCCTGAGTTCCTACGCCCGGCAATTTCTGGGCAGAATGCAAAAACCAGAAGTCGATTACATAAAAGGAATTTCACCAGCCATTGCCATCGAACAAAAGGTAAATACCCGCAATCCCCGTTCAACGGTTGGAACTTCTACTGAAATTTACGACTACCTGAAGCTGTTGTTTGCCAGAATTGGCAATACTTTCTCGCCAGTGACAGGAAAACCCGTGAAAAGACATTCGGTTACTGATGTTGTCAGTTTTATCGAAGAATTGCCTGACAAATCTCTGGTCATCATCACCTCGCCTTTACCCGATCAATCAAACAGACCCATGCGCGACCAACTATCGGTATTACTGCAGCAAGGATTTACGAGAATTATTGTTGATCATAAAATTGTGAAAATTGAGGATATCCTGCAGACAAACGACATCGAACATGCGAAAAATGAAATCAGGGTTGTTGTTGACCGTCTCACGGTAAATGCTGAAGACAACGACCAGCGTTCAAGGCTTGCCGATTCAGTTCAGACAGCCTTTTATGAAGGAGCCGGGAAGTGTTTTGTGCATGATTTACATGAAGGTAAAAGCGAGTTGCATGAATTTTCAAACCGTTTTGAGGCCGATGGAATTGAATTTGAGGAGCCTTCGGAAAACCTTTTCAGCTACAACAACCCTTATGGAGCCTGTAAACGCTGTGAAGGGTTTGGAAGTGTAATTGGCATTGATGAAGATCTTGTGATTCCGGACAAAAGCCTGTCGGTTTATCAGGGAGCGATTGCCCCGTGGAAGGGCGAAAAAATGGGACAATGGAAAGAATGGCTCGTGATGAACGCCTACAAATTTGATTTCCCGATACATAAACCCATTTTTGAATTAACACCAGCGCAATTTGATTTACTGTGGACTGGCAATGAGCATTTTGAAGGGATAAATGAATTTTTCAGACAGGTTGAAGAGCAAACCTACAAAATTCAGTACAGGGTTATGCTCTCCAGATACAGGGGCAAAACCATCTGCCCCGACTGCAAAGGCACGCGATTGCGCAAAGACGCCAATTATGTGAAAATAGCCGGAAAATCAATTAGTGAAATGGTTTTATTGCCATTGAACCAGCTACATGACTTCTTTGCAAACCTTGAATTAAACCAGCACGATAAACAGGTTGCCAAACGTATTTTGCTTGAAATTAATAACCGCATCAAATTTCTTTGTGATGTGGGGCTGGGTTATCTGACGCTTAACCGGCTTTCATCATCACTTTCGGGTGGCGAATCGCAAAGGATAAACCTGGCAACATCGCTGGGAAGCAGCCTCGTGGGATCGATGTACATTCTGGATGAACCCAGTATTGGACTCCATCCACGCGACACACAGCGCCTGATTGCGGTATTGAAACGGTTGAAAAATCTTGGAAATACGGTTATTGTTGTGGAGCATGACGAAGAAATTATCCGATCAGCCGATCAGATTATTGATATCGGACCTTTGGCTGGGAGCCTGGGGGGTGAGCTTGTTTTTTCAGGTTCTTTCGACAATTTATTAAAAAACAACACAAGCTACACCGCCCGCTATCTCAACAAAAACCTTGAAATTCCCATTCCCCCGTTCAGAAGAAAATTTACCGATTACATCGAAATATTAGGATGCCGCGAAAACAACCTGAAGAACATCCATGTAAAAATCCCGCTCAACATTATCACAGCCATTACCGGTGTTAGCGGCTCAGGAAAATCTTCCTTTGTGAAAGGAATATTCTTTCCGGCATTGAAAAGACATCTGGGCGGTTATAGCGAAAAATCGGGCAAATTTGACAGGATGCAGGGCGATTTGCAAAGAATTGGCGCCGTTGAATTTGTCGATCAAAACCCCATCGGTCGTTCATCACGTTCAAATCCTGCCACTTACGTAAAGGCTTATGATGAAATCAGGACGCTTTTTGCCGATCAGCAATTGGCCAGGGTAAGGGGCTACAAACCCGGATATTTTTCATTCAATGTCGAAGGTGGCCGTTGCGAAGACTGTGAAGGCGAAGGCGTGGTTAAAATAGAAATGCAGTTCATGGCCGACATTTATTTAACCTGTGATGCCTGCCACGGCAAAAGATTTAAAGATGAAGTACTCGACATTCTTTTCAAAGGGAAAAATATCAGCGACATTCTTGATATGACCATCGACGATGCAATAGCTTTTTTTGGTGCAGATAAAAAAGCCAAATCCACCGAAAAGAAAATCCTAAGCCGGCTGCAGCCATTAAAAGATGTTGGGCTGGGCTACCTTAAGCTCGGCCAGTCGTCAGCAACGTTGTCAGGTGGCGAAGCGCAGCGCATCAAACTCGCCTCGTTCCTTACGAAAGGAACTTCTGAACAACCCACTATGTTCATTTTTGATGAACCAACCACCGGGTTGCATTTTCATGACATCAGCAAATTGTTGGAATCGTTCAATGCGCTTGTTGGCAATGGTCACACCATTGTTGTTATCGAACACAACCCCGATGTAATAAAATCGGCCGACTGGGTTATCGATTTGGGACCGGAGGGTGGAAATGCAGGAGGACAAATTGTTTTTGAAGGAACTCCGGAGGATTTGTCCCGGTGCGAAGCATCATTTACAGGTACATTCATAGCTCTAAAAATCAATCAATAGCATGAACATATCACTCAACCTTCTGCTGTGTTCTCTGGCTGTATTTATGCTAAATATTCCCTTCGGCTATTGGCGCTCAAACGTGCAGAAGATGTCAATTCAATGGTTGCTTGCCATTCATATTCCTGTACCTTTTATTATTGCTATCCGCATTTTTGGCCAAACGGGATTTCACTGGAGTACTTATGTGTTTTTTGTTGTGGCCTTTGTTTTTGGTCAATTATCAGGAAATAAATTACATAGCCTGATTGCTGACCACACACAATGCCCGCACAGCTCTTGTTTGGTAATGGACGTTTATCGTTGCCTTAATCATCAATAAAATGCAAAAAATACTGCAAATAAAAACTGACAGGCATAATGCTCTTTACGACATAACCAGCCAAGTAAAGTTGTTTGTGGAAGAATGCAAGATTAAAAATGGTATTGTAAGTATTTATGCTCAGGGAGCAACAGCGGCCATCATGATTCAGGAAAACTGGGATGAATCGGTTCAGGATGATGTTATTACTTTGCTAAACCGAATGATTCCCAACGGAATATGGCAACATGACGCCCAGGACGGGAATGGCGATTCACATCTGAAAGCCGGAATTATCGGTCCTTCTGAGACAATTCCGGTAATTGGTGGACAATTGGGACTTTCGACCTGGCAAAACATTTTTTTCTGTGAGTTTGATGGGCCTCGCCCTAACAGAAAAATTGTGGTCACAGTTCTTGAGGCTTGAAAAAACACCAATCCCAAAATCCCAACTTCCAAAATAACAGATTTCCTTTAGCATTTCTTAACATCACAAGCCCTGATAATGTTTCTACTTTTGCCGCAAAATACTAACTTATAAAATCTTAACACTATGTTGTTTGACCTTGATTTAATAAAATCAGTTTACGAAAAAATGCCCACGAGAGTTGAAGCAGCCCGCAAATTATTAGGCAAGCCTTTAACCTTAACCGAAAAAATTCTTTACGCACACCTCTGGGATGGCGAACCCGGAAAGATTTTCAAGCGTGGTTCCGACTATGTGGATTTTGCTCCCGACCGTGTAGCCATGCAGGATGCCACTGCACAAATGGCGCTTCTGCAGTTTATGCAGGCAGGCAAGAACAAGGTGGCCGTGCCATCCACCGTTCATTGCGACCATTTGATTCTTGCAAAAAAAGGCGCCGCTGAAGACCTGAAAGTTGCCAGAGATGTCAACAAAGAGGTTTTCGATTTTCTGGCTTCTGTATCAAACAAATATGGAATTGGGTTCTGGAAACCCGGCGCAGGGATCATACATCAGGTAGTGCTCGAAAATTATGCTTTCCCCGGTGGAATGATGATTGGTACCGATTCGCACACGGTAAATGCCGGCGGTTTGGGAATGGTTGCCATTGGCGTTGGAGGCGCCGACGCTGTGGATGTAATGGCCGGAATGCCCTGGGAGCTGAAAATGCCAAAACTGATCGGTGTAAAACTCACCGGAAAATTAAGCGGCTGGACATCAGCAAAAGATATTATCCTGAAGGTAGCAGGAATCCTTACAGTTAAAGGTGGTACCGGCGCTATTGTTGAATATTTTGGTGATGGTGCAAAAACCCTCAGCTGTACCGGAAAAGGCACCATTTGCAACATGGGCGCCGAGATTGGCGCAACAACATCACTGTTTGGTTATGATGAAAAGATGGCCATTTACCTTGAAGGTACAGGAAGAGCCGAAGTTGCAGCCGCTGCCGAAAAAATCGCATCACATTTAACTGCCGACCCTGAGGTTTACGAAAATCCTGAGAAATATTTCGATCAGGTAATCGAAATCAATCTTACCGCACTCGAGCCTCACATCAATGGTCCTTTCACCCCTGATTTGGCTACTCCCCTTTCACAATTTGCTGATGCTGTGAAAAAGAATAACTGGCCTGCCAAACTCGAAGTTGGATTGATTGGCTCGTGCACCAACTCATCATACGAAGACATCTCCCGCGCTGCTTCAGTTGCGCAGCAGGCGCTCGACAACCAACTGGAAGTGAAAGCCGAGTACACGGTGACACCCGGATCGGAACAGGTACGTTTTACGGTGGAACGTGACGGCTACCTTGATGTCTTTTCAAAAATTGGCGGTGTTGTACTCGCCAATGCCTGCGGCCCCTGCATCGGACAATGGGCAAGGCATGGCGCTGATAAAAAAGAGAAAAATTCGATTATAACCTCCTTTAACAGGAATTTTGCCAAGCGCAATGATGGAAACCCAAACACCCACGGGTTTGTGGCATCTCCCGAAATTGTTACAGCTTTTGCCATTGCCGGCGACCTCACCTTTAACCCGATGACTGATTCTTTAGTAAATAAAAAAGGTCAAAAGGTAAAACTGACAGAACCTCAGGGTATCGAAATGCCATTGAAGGGCTTTGCCGTGGAAGACAATGGATACCAGGCTCCCGCCGACGACGGAAGCAAAATAGAAGTGATGGTTAATCCGGAGTCAGACCGTCTGCAGGTGCTCGAAGGCTTCCCGGCATGGGATGGCAACGACATGACAGGGCTCAAACTGTTGATAAAAGCCAAAGGAAAATGCACCACCGACCACATTTCGATGGCTGGGCCATGGCTGCGTTACCGCGGACACCTCGACAATATTTCGAACAACATGCTCATTGGCGCTGTCAACTTTTTCAACGATAAAACCAATGAGGTAAAAAATCAGCTCACGGGCAATTATGATGAAGTTCCGGCAACTGCGCGCAAATACAAGGCTGCACGAGTGGGTTCGATTGTGGTTGGTGACGAAAATTATGGCGAAGGATCATCGCGCGAACATGCGGCAATGGAGCCACGTCATCTGGGAGTAAAAGTTGTGCTGGTTCGCAGTTTTGCCCGTATTCACGAAACAAACCTGAAAAAACAAGGCATGTTAGCGCTTACTTTTGCTGACAAGGCTGATTATAGCAAAATTCAGGAAGATGATACCATTGATGTATTGGGTTTGAAGGATTTTGCGCCCGGGGTTCCATTGAAAATCGTTTTACATCATACTGATGGATCAACGGATGAATTCATGGCCAACCATACCTATAGCCCGGTCCAGATCGAATGGTTCAAAGCCGGCTCGGCGCTGAACCTGATAAAGCTGCAGAACCGTTAATGCGGGCTGAATTTTAAGCGGTTTATTATTACCAAAATATGTCCCGGTGGATCAATCCGATTCACGGGACACATTTTTTTTAATACTCCACCTTCCATTCTTTGGGTTTGAACGAAGGGTCGTTCACAATTTCCACAATATTTCCTTTCTGTCGCAACACATACAACCCATGTTTGTAAGCATACCTGTCGGCGTCCTGCTCCACAATGATGCCTGCCACCGCACCAAAAACCCTCACCCCGCTCAGGTCGATTCGTTTGGGAGCAATTTTTTGTATTTTTTTCAATCGTTCCAGATGTTCATTCACATCCTCAACAGAAAGCGAGCTCTTGATTTCGACAACAACTGCAACATCAGAATTTATCAGCAACAAATCAATTTCATAGTACTTTTTACCATCTTTATAGCCTTCAACCGACTGAACTATGGTTTCAATTTCGATTCCCTTTTCTTTAAAAAGC